>CANGUI010000311.1 GCA_947457025.1 Flammeovirgaceae bacterium
AATACTAATAATCAACATACTAAAGTGTATTAAACAGACCAAAATATGGAAGAATTTCTTACAGCATTCATGTTGTTGAAATTTCCTTTCAACTCAATGAAAAACAATTCAAGTACACCTCGGTATTAGATTCCAATGACAATTCCGGGATTAAGGAATTTCTGATCATGCCCCTTGATCGTAATCGAATCACATTTATGGCCGGTGCGTGGCTTGATTCCTTACCTTTGGAAGGATATGAATCTGCTCGCTCTTCTGGCCATAGCCTGTGCTCCGGGAGTTTCCATCGCGCTGTACGTCTACCTCAATGACAAACACGAACCCGAACCTCCCGCCCTGCTCGTACGCGCTTTTTTGTGCGGCATTCTGGCCACGTTCCTCACCCTGGCCGTCAGCGTGCCCATCAACCTGCTGGTGCCCATCGTGGCGCACGATCTTACCAGCCAGGCCATTCACGCCTTCGTGCTCGTTGCATTTGTGGAGGAATTGAGCAAGTTTGTATTTGTACGCGGTATTTTTTACAGAAACTCAAACTTCAATGAACCCTTTGATGGGATCGTGTATTCCGTCATGGTGAGCATGGGCTTCGCTACATTCGAAAATATCCTGTATGTATCAGACGGAGGTTGGGAAGTGGCCATTATTCGCATGATCACAGCCGTTCCCGCTCACGCCACGTTTGGGATACTCATGGGCTTCTACCTGGGAAAGGCTAAGTTTGAACACCGTAAAGGCTACTACGTACTACATGCCTTGGGAATCGCCACACTCTTTCACGGTGCATACGATTACTTCTGGTTCATCAGTTACGTACCGGGTATCTGGATGTGGGCCATTGCCTCCCTGATTGCCGGTGTTGTGTTGTCGCGCCGGGCCATCCAGATCCATCAGATCGCTTCGCCCTTCCATCCGGAACACCAGATGGTGCACGATTCAAATCAGGAGACTTGAAAATACGAGGTGAAGTTTTTATTTTTCGATGGACATGAATCACCTAGTTTACATCAGCTATGCGGAGCATCCGTTCACTGATCTGGAATTAGTAGAACTCCTTCAGAAGGCCCGTGAAAACAATAAACGGCAGCAGATAACAGGCATTTTATTATATGCCCAGCAGCGCTTTATTCAGGTGCTGGAGGGGGAGGAAGAGGAGGTGCGGGACTTGTTTGAGCGCATTGCAGGCGATCCCCGCCATCGCAAAGTAACGGTTGTATTGGAAGGGCAGCATACCCAGCGTATGTTTTCGAAATGGTCGATGGGATTCAAGTCGCTCACCGATTTTCAGTTTCGCGACCTGAGTGGGTACACCTCAGTTGAAGAATTTCTCCAACAGCAACAGATCACCGATGACAGTCATTCGGTGATGATCTTTTTGCAGCTGTTTTACAAAAAGAACTTTGTGGATTTTCCGGAATCCATATCCCGCTGAACAGCGAACGGGAAACTAAACAATCGCTCGAGTGGCGATCATCTCGCCAATTGGCTTTACCAGAGAACGGTGTCGCGCCCGTGATTACCATTCCTCCTATTCCGTTTTCTTACCGGGCGGGCACAGCCAACTTACTCTCCTTCCGTGCCCGGAGCCGTAATCAGTCCGCCAAAGAACAGTGCATTTAAAAACAACTTGTTGGTGCCATACCAATACGCGCGGAAGTTCGGGTTGTCCGAAAAGAGAATCACGCGCCCCTGGCCTTCCCCACTGACCAAGATCGCAGCCGAGTTGGCCACTTTGCTGATTTGCAATTTGTGGATATAGCCGCCCACGAGCGGATTGGCGGTATACTGGGCGACAGTATTATAAGCACTCTTACTGACCGGCAGGTAGGTGCGGCCATTGCGGTAAACGGGCATTTTGCGCTCGGTTAATCCGAACCCGATCGGGTGGGTAAGATCTACATCTACCTGAAAAATGCTGCCGCCAATCTGCCGTGCGCCTTCGCGGTTGGCCGCGTCTTCGTAATCAATGCGCGTTGTATTTTTGGCGCTGTCGGGCTTGGGAAGTTTTTCTTTCGTGAGACCCTGCCGCATTGCCCATTCGCTGGCCGTTTTCAATGTGATGAGTGTGCCGCCGCCCTGCACCCAATTTCTGATGCGGTCGGTTGTTGGCTTATCCGTGGGATAGCTTCCGCTGACCATCACCAGCGTGGTGTATTCGGACAGGTTCACGCGGCTAAAATTGGTGATGTCAACTTTTGTAATCGGCATACCGATGCGTTGATCCAGCAGGTGCCATACTTCACCTGCCTCGTACGCATTTACGCCCACGCCAATCACCATCAGCGGTTTGATTTTCTTGACCGGCACAGCAAATCCCGACCCGAGGTCAATACCTGCGCTGCTGTATCCGGTTTGCAAGGGGTGAAAATCCAGACCTGTCTGGCGGGCCACAGCCTGAAGCGCTTCGTGCACTTCATCCGGCGACAGCCGCTGTTGCTGCACCGGAATAATCAGTGTGCCGTAACTGAATTTTTTTGGTTGCCCGTTAACGGCCACCGTAAACGGCTGGAAGGCGGTTTTCACGACCACATCTTTTGCCAACAGATGATAGAGGGCCTGGTGTGCGCGGTAGTCGGTGAATTCCATCGCATATGCATAATTGCTCCGGATAACATTTCCTTCGCGTACGCCAAAGGGCTGCTTTACCTGATTCCCCTTTTGAAAGGGACCGCGAATTTCCGCGTGTGGCAAATTAAATCCCTGCACCAGCGACCAGGTGGAGGCATCGTAAAAAATGCTATCGGTATAGGTAATTTGCTTTTCGAAAGCAGAGCGCACCAGCAGATAGTGGGGTTGCTCCACCGGCACCACAAATGCATGGCCGGGCTCGAAATTTCTGCCACCGATCGTGGTTTCTTTTGGCAACTCGTACACGTCTACGCGGTGCAAAAGCAACATGTTTAGGAAGGCTTGCGTGCGCGTGGGGTCCGCTTTTTCACCCACCACGTATGCCTTTACGGGATTGGCTTTTGCCTGTGCTGCTGTGGTCTTAAAAAAATCACTGCGTAGCTTGTAGAGCAGCTCCCGTTCGCCCAATGCGCCACGCACGGTGGCTAGCGCAGCGGTAAGTTGATTGCGGATGGTAAACGCAAAACTCAGGGGTACCGTGGTGGTTTCCTGCACATGCCCGCGCGAGCTGGCCTGCTCAAAGAGAAAGCCGGCGCCACCATAAAAATTCACATAGCTTGAGCCATAGCCGGGATAGAGCTTATCAAAAGCTTCCTTGGTGAAGTACTGCGAACCGATTCCGTTCATCGCCTTTTCAAAATAGGTAGCAAAGCGTGGGTACACGGTGTCGTACAGGTATGCCGGCACAATCGGATTATTGGAACTGTATTTACCCGGATCAAAATAAAAA
>CANGUI010000312.1 GCA_947457025.1 Flammeovirgaceae bacterium
CATCACCCTTTAGCGCACGTTTGCAACCTGTACGTATTGCCCGACTGGCTTTTTCTGATTTATTGACCCACCCATTTCGGTAATGGTTTCACCTAGCCCGTGGGCACAAGCGTGCCTAAAGATAACTGGTTCGAGCATCCCAACTGGACCAGGAATAGGCGCAAGCAAAATGCTTGCGCCTGTGCAGGTTTAAACTAGCAGCGCACGTCGGGCTGCAGGATTTCTTGAGAGGTGCGTTTACATCTGCTTGGGCAACAAGATTGATCATTAGTAAGTAAAGTGTTTGGAGGCGAACCTGCAGGGCTGCACCACGGCGCGCGTGGCAAATGCACACCAACGCGAACTGTGTACCGTTTGCCTCTGGTTTTTACTGCTGTTTTTTTACTTTTGCACAACCACGATACATGAAACAATATCACGACCTGCTCCGCCTCATTCTCGCACAGGGTTCCCGCAAGTCCGACCGTACCGGCACGGGCACGTTGTCGATCTTTGGCCACCAGATGCGGTTTCACCTCGCAGACGGCTTCCCGTTGGTGACGACCAAGAAACTGCACCTGCGGTCGATCATTTATGAATTGCTGTGGTTTCTGAATGGTGACACGAATGTCGGCTACCTGAAAGACAACGGAGTTACTATCTGGGATCAGTGGGCCGATGCCGATGGCAATCTTGGCCCCGTGTATGGCTATCAGTGGCGCTCGTGGCCGGGGCGCAACGGACAAAAAATTGATCAGATTTCGAAAGTGGTTGAGCAGATCAAAAGCAAGCCTGACTCGCGCCGGCACATCGTAACAGCCTGGAACCCGGCCGATGTAGATCAGATGGCGCTGCCGCCCTGCCATGCGCTTTTCCAGTTTTATGTGGCTGACGGCAAACTGAGTTGCCAGCTCTACCAACGCAGTGTAGACACCTTCCTCGGCCTGCCTTTCAACATCGCATCGTACGCGCTGCTCACTCACATGGTGGCGCAGCAATGCGATTTGCAGGTGGGCGACTTCGTCTGGACTGGCGGCGATGTGCACTTGTATACAAATCACCTCGACCAAACCCGGTTGCAACTTAGCCGTGAACCCTATCCACTGCCAACGCTTGTGATTAAACGCAAACCTGCCAGTATTTTTGAATATAAGTTTGAGGACTTTGAGGTGATGAACTACCAAGCCCACCCTGGCATTAAGGCGCCCATTGCCGTGTAGTCGGCAGCAAAAGCGTTTACACAGGGGTTGTTGGTTGGTGGTTGCAGGTCATACCTAGTAATTATCCAGCAGCCAGTATCTACGCTGGCAGCTAACGTCCAGCAACCAGCATCATTTCTATTTGGGCGGCTTACGGGCTGTCGCTACTCGCCACCCTGCGCACATGCCCGTTCGGGCTCAAACAGGCCGCTCCATCCCGGCCGCGGGTGACTACCTCACCTGTCACTGCGAAGATCGTCATGGCGAAGAGCGACATCGGAAGAAAGAAGGACGAGAGCGCTTGCCCGCCAAACCAGCGGGAAGCAATCCGTGGTGCCAAAGGCTACCCCAATGCCAACCGTTACGTGGAACGGTAGAGAGAGCTTCGTCACCTTCGGTTACTCGCCATGGTGTAACTTGCGTTTGTTGTGGGTATTCTGCAGTGCCCGGAGGTGACGGAAAATTAGTTGCCTTGTTTGGATAACTTTGGAGCGGTTTCCATTTATCAGATATGAATAAGACGTTAATCCACTACTGCTTGATCTGCCTGGCCCTGATCGCCAGCTGCTCGAACAACCAAACTCAACAGGACAACTCGTTTGTTGTAGGCGGTATTGGTGCATTTGCCGAAATGGTAAATGCAGGCGTGAAAAAGCTGGCGCTGAGCGCCCCATTACCTTCTTCGGAAATGGATAACCTGATGGCAGAGGCGACCCGGGTAGCCGAACAAAATAATGTGAGTTTATTCCGCGAGCCGGACCTGCTCGTCACCGATCTTTTTCCGGCCGAAGTAACGAAAGGAAAAGAGGTTTTGCTGATTTATCAGGGCACCACCAAAGAGCAATATCTTCAACTCAAGGAGGATGCGCGCAAGCTGATAGCCGCTGGGACCTATACTGGTAAATCACGGGAGGCGATTGCCAGAAGGATGGGTAGGCTGCTGGGCTATCCCACGCCCTACATCAATAAATTATTGAGTGCGAATACGGCCTATCGCACGCTGCCTGATTTTGGCGTTCGGGCCTCCAACCTGTTCCTCTATTATCGGGATCTGCAGAAAGCGGCTGATTTTTATACGAAAACGTTAGGGCTGGAGCTGGTGGCCGATTACTCGATGGCCAAAGTTTTCCGCATCACCAGCGACTCGTATTTGATTTTGGTGGATGCCAAAAAGGGAATGCACACCGCGGAAGAGCCAAAGACCGTTGCCTTGGCTTTCATCACCGACCAACTGGACGAGTGGTATGCCTATTTGAAAACCACGGGGGTCAAAATAAAATATGACTACAACCTGAAACCCAACCGTCCGCACGATGGCTTTGTGATTCATGATCCGGAAGGGTATTTATTGGAGTTTGAGCGGTTTAATACCCATCCTGAAAATGAGAACTTTCTTCCGCACCTGAATCAGTTGCCCACGATAGCTACACCCAACCTACACGGGTTAGGATTCAAGGCAACGGTTACCTGGCTCTACTATAAAGACCTGGTGGCGATGGAAAACTTTTATCAGGAAGGGTTGGGCCTTACGCGTGTGGCCGATCAGGGCTGGGCCAAAATTTACCAAGGGTCCGCGAGTGGATACATCGGTCTGGTAGATGAGCGCAGAGGCATGCATAGCTTCACGGAGAAGAAGGCCGTGAATGTCTCGTTCATCGTGGATGACCTGGAGGGGTGGTTTACGTATGCGCAAGAGAACGCCTTGTTCACCCTGCGCGAAGACTCCGTGAGCACCGGCCCCGAATCAAAGTACCGCGCCTTTGTAGGGTATGATCCGGAAGGATATTATTTTGAATTTGATTCTTTTTACAAACACAAAGACAACGTAACGCTGATGAGATATCTTTACCAAACCAATGACGGGAAGAGTGGATCACCTGGTCCAAAGAGGTCCTTCTAGACCTATTCCACCTCGTGTATCTCAAAGTCATTGACCCGGCTATGCCGGAGAGGCTCGGTCGTGAGGTAGCGGTGTGGAATAATCAGACGGACAGATTACCTTTCTTAAACCCGGAATTGTCATTAGAAAGTAAAACTCAAGGGTGTAGTAAATGAATTTACATTCATCCAGAGTCCTGTAAACCATTCCCTTCGTTTCATGGCCAACGATAGTTTAAGGATTCTTTGATTTCCGTTTTTAACGATGTATCCGCC
>CANGUI010000313.1 GCA_947457025.1 Flammeovirgaceae bacterium
ATGTCATTTTTGGCACGTCCACCACGAATGAATATCGAACCGTCCGGCAACACTGAGAAAACCTGATTATTCACATGTTGATTCAGGGGAGAGGCGAGCCTTTTTGCTTCGGTCCAAGTACCTTTTTCATCTTTATGAGTAACCCAGATGTCCTGACTATTTTTTTTACCATAGGTATTGTTTGGATGGTTCGAAACAAAAAAATAGAGGTCCTTGCCATCAGGTGAAATCACCGGAGCCGCCTCATGATAGGCAGTGTTCACCTGCCGCCCGAGCCGCACAAGTTCATATCGGGATGTGACCTGAGCGCTGAGATCAACGGAAACTGATCCAAGTACGACCAACGCACACAATTTCAATTTCATTTCGTCAGGCTGTCCGGAGCGTGAAGAAACCGCGATCACTGGTGAGAATAGCTACCACGATGACGAGCAAGGCTACCATGTTGAACCAAAATAACCGCTTCCCTCTGATCGGAACATCGCTTACTTTTTTAGAGCTGATGCGACCTAATGTGATGAGAACTATGGCAATGATCATCATGAAGATGTGTTCTACCGTCCAATACCGCAAAACATCATTTTTCATGGTGGCTGGCGTAAACTGCACCAACCCGCTGGTAGCATAGAGACCAAAACCGAGCAACAACTGGATATGAGACAAGATCAACAACCAAACACCAGCTTTTTCATCCGCAGATGAAAAGGGGGCAGACTGTCGCCATGCTTTAAAGGACTGGACAATCACCCAAACCAGAAAAATCAAGATAAAATACCTGACGAGCGAATGGGTGAGTAACAACAGCGGATACATAGAAGTGTAGTTTTGCGAGCGAAAATACAATACTTCCCACACATGGGCCCAGCCCCGGCCAAAAAAATACCGCTTAGCCTGCACCTGGGCACGTTGCCGAAATTGCCGTGCATTTTTATTTCGAATCGGCTATACTTGGCACAAATCAAATGCCCATGAAACTGCGGATGCTGATCTTTTTTGCCCTAAGCCGGACCCTTTTGCCGGCCCAGCAAAACGCTGGCTATCAAAGACCGCCGGAGGTGATTGCCCAAATTGCCGAGGCCCCGCTAACGCCGGTGGTAATTCTGTCCCCCGACAAAAATTGGATGGTATTGCTGGACCGCTCGGACTATCCCACCATTGAGGAAGTGCCCCGACCTGAGCTGCGCCTGGCCGGCCTACGAATCAATCCCGAGAACTTCGGGCCGAGCCGTGCTAATTATTTCACGGGTGTGAAGGTAAAAAACCTGAAAGATCAGCGCGTACATTTTATCACAGGACTGCCTGAGGACCTCCGGCTGAGTAACCTAGCCTTTTCGCCCGACAGCAGAAAAATAGTCGGCCTGCAGACCTATCCCACCCATCTGGAAGCCTGGTGGATTGATCTCTCCAACTTTACAGCGCAGCCGCTGACGAAACAACCGGTAAATGCCACGTTTGCCAACCCTGTAGCGTGGTTTTCGGATTCCAACACGGTGTTATTGTTGATCGTGGCAAATGATGGCGCGCGGCCACCTCAGAAGAACCGAGTTCCGGGAGGACCTGTTGTAGAAGAAAACCTTGGAAAAAAAGCCCCTGCCCGTACCTACCAGGATCTTTTGAAAAATGCATATGACGAGCAACTCTTCGAGTTCTTCACCACCAGTCAATTGGTTGCTGTTTCCCTTTCGGGTGAAACAAGTTCCATTGGTAGCCCTTCCGTATTCAGCCTCGCCCTGCCATCTCCGGATGGAAAATTGTTACTGGTACGCACCATCCAAAAACCATATTCGTACCTGGTACCCGTCATGTCCTTTCCGATGCAGGTAACCCTCTGGAACCGCGACGGTACCCTGATACGAAAACTGGCAGACATGCCACTGGCAGACAACATTCCACTCGGTTTCGATGCCGTAATTCAGGGACCCCGCAGTCACTCGTGGCGCGCCGATGCGGCGGCAACGGTTATCTGGGCTGAAGCACTCGATGAGGGCGACCCCAAAAAGAAAGCAGACCTGCGCGATCGCGTCTTTAGCTGGAGTGCACCCTTCAACGGAGTACCAAAGGTGCTGGCAGAATTGAAGTACCGATTTGGCGGAATTACGTGGGGTAACGATGCCATTGCCTGGTTAACCGAGGTGTGGCGCGCAGATCGCAAAGAACGCACACACCAATTTGCGCCCGCGGCACCAGCGCAATCAAAAGTGATCTTCGACCGTTCGACTGAAGATGTTTATGGCGATCCGGGAAACCCGGTCACGATTAGCAATGCCTGGGGGCGGCAGGTTATGTGGGTGCAGAAAGACAATACGGTCTTCCTGACAGGCACAGGGTCATCACCGGAAGGTGACTTCCCATTCCTTGACCGATTTGATCCGGCCACTCTTAAAGCTTCGCGGCTATGGCGCTGCGAAGCTCCTTACTTCGAGACAGTTGTAGGACTGCTGGATGGCAAGCGTTTCATTACTTCGCGCGAGTCTACCTCCGAGAATCCGAATTATTTTATCCGATCGCTCGGCACAAAAAATCTAGAGCCGCTGACGAACTTTCCAAATCCGTACCCACAATTGAAAGACCTGAGAAAAGAAGTTCTGAAATATACCCGCGATGATGGAGTCGCCCTGACGGCCGACATGTACCTGCCGCCAGGCTACAAAAAAGAAGACGGACCACTGCCCACGTTACTGTGGGCCTATCCGGTAGAATTTAAATCGAAATCAAATGCCGGACAAGTACGGGGGTCACGGTACACATTCACTCGAATCAACTGGGGAAGTCCTGTGTATTGGGCGATGCGCGGCTATGCTATCCTGAACAATGCAACTATTCCAATCGTAGGCGAGGGAGATGCCGAGCCAAATGACACCTACGTAAAGCAACTGGTAGGCAGCGCGAAAGCCGCTATCGACCATGGGGTGTCGCTGGGGGTCGTAGACAAAAACAGAGTGGGCGTTGGCGGGCACAGTTACGGCGCCTTCATGACGGCAAACCTGCTCGCCCATTCCGATTTGTTCAAAGCAGGTATTGCCCGCAGCGGAGCCTACAACCGGACGCTCACACCTTTCGGATTTCAAAATGAAGAACGGAGCTACTGGGAAGCACCCGAGGTGTACTACCAGATGTCACCCTTCTCGTACGCTGACAAGATCCGGGAACCTCTTCTGCTGGTACACGGTGAAGCGGATAATAATTCCGGAACATTCCCCATCCAATCCGAACGATTTTATCAGGCTATTAAAGGACACGGCGGCACCAGCAGACTCGTACTACTTCCTTACGAGAGTCATGGTTATGCTGCGCGGGAATCCGTTCTGCACATGCTTTATGA
>CANGUI010000314.1 GCA_947457025.1 Flammeovirgaceae bacterium
CAGGCTGGACGTGTTGCCGATGTCACCCCGCTTGGCATCCGCAATTATAAAATGCCCGGCCGGAATGTATTCAATTGTGCGCTGCAAACTCTCCCACCCTTTGGCGCCGTGTGCCTCGTAGAAGGCGAGGTTAGGTTTGTAGGCCACACAGTAGGGTGCGGTGGCGTCGATGATGTGTTTGTTGAATTCGAACACCGGATCACGCGAACCGGTCAGCGCCCCGGGTATCTTTTCCAGGTCCGTATCCAATCCCACACAGAGGTAAGATTGCTTTTTCAGCATCTGCTGACAGAGTTCGTGCCGCGTCATGGTGCGAAGATACAAAACAAAAAAAGCCGCCCGGAAGCAGCTCTTTTTTCCGTGTTTGGGTGTAATCAGTACAATTCGATCACTTCCACGCCGGGATACTTTTTGGGATCGAACGTGAAAAATGCATCGTCCACCTTCACGCCCGGATTGAACTTGGTGATCGTGTACTTAAAGCGGTTACCCGATTTGTCGAACATCGTCCAGCTTTGGATGCTTTTGTCTTTCTTGTTGATCATCATCTTGATCTTAAAGTACTGCGCGTTCTTATTTTCCGGCACGAGGTCAATCTCCTCGCACACCACACCGCCCTCGGTTTTATCGGCCAGGTAGAGGTATTTGAAACCCTTCTTGTAGATGTCGTAGATGCGGGACGGGTTGATCTCATCCGAGTCGTTCTCCGCCTTGTCCACATTCACTTCTTTAGCCTCCGGCAGATACGTCCACACATACATCCCGTTGTTGATCACCTCCTGTTCGGGTAGCACGAGGCGGAATTTGTTTCCTTTCACCGTGATTTTCCCTTTGAATTCCTCACTGATTTTCTCAACATCATTCGTCAGCATGTAGGAAATATTCGCCTCAAAGGAGGGGATCGCCTGGTATTTTTTGCTCATGGCATCGAGCGTTTCCAGCGCTTTGGGATCGTATTGCGCAAGGGCGAGGGAAGTCAGACAGGTCAGGGCGAAGGAGAGGAGATTCTTCATGGGGCGAAGGAGGAAT
The DNA here is from genome assembly GCA_947457025.1 of Flammeovirgaceae bacterium. Taxonomy (GTDB): domain Bacteria; phylum Bacteroidota; class Bacteroidia; order Cytophagales; family Cyclobacteriaceae; genus ELB16-189. Next base: position 1,030 of record CANGUI010000314.1, read on the forward strand.
TTAGTTAGCTGATTTTCAAAACGATACAACGATTCAGAGTCTTTGAGAGGCCGCAAATTTACGATTGCCCGTGTTTTTCTTTCAGAGTACTCAATAATTGTTCCAAACTCTGGTCATCCTTAATCAGCACCTCGCGGGCCTTGGAGCCTTCGAAGGCACCCACAATGCCGGCGGCCTCCAGTTGATCAATCAGGCGCCCGGCCCGGTTGTAACCCAATTTCAGCTTACGCTGGATAAGGGAAGTACTGCCCTGCTGATGCATCACGATCAGGCGGGCTGCCTCCTCAAAAAGGCTGTCGCGTTCCGATAAATCCACGGTGGCCGCTCCGCTCTCGTCATCCCCCTCAAACTCGGGCAGCAGGTAGGCCGAATCGTAGCCGCGCTGGGCACTGATAAACTCTACGACCTTGTCGATCTCGGGTGTATCCACAAACGGACATTGGAGCCGAATGATGTCCGATCCGGACGACAACAGCATGTCGCCCATGCCGATGAGCTGGTCAGCACCGCCGGCATCGAGGATCGTGCGCGAGTCAACCTTACTGGTTACGCGGAACGACAAGCGGGCCGGGAAATTCGCCTTGATCACACCCGTGATCACATTCACCGACGGGCGCTGGGTAGCCACCACCAGGTGGATGCCGATGGCGCGTGCCAACTGGGCCAGGCGCGCGATGGGAGTTTCCACCTCTTTGCCAGCCGTCATCATCAGGTCAGCCAGCTCATCAATTACCAACACAATATAGGGCAGGTAGCGATGGCCCTCTTTCGGATTCAGGCGGCGCGCCACAAACTTCGCATTGTATTCTTTCAGGTTCTTCGCGCCCGCATCTTTCAGCATCTCATAGCGGTTTTCCATCTCGATGCAGAGGGATTGCAGCGTGTACACCACTTTCTTCGTGTCGGTGATGATCGCCTCTTCGCTGTTGGGTAGCTTGGCCAGGTAGTGGCGTTCAATCTGGCTGTAGAGCGACATCTCGACTTTTTTCGGATCGACCAGCACAAATTTTAACTGCGAGGGATGGCGTTTATAGAGCAGGGAAGTTAAGATCACATTCAACCCTACCGATTTTCCCTGGCCTGTTGCGCCGGCCACGAGCAGGTGGGGCATCTTGGCCAGATCAATCACCAGCACTTCGTTGCTGATGGTTTTTCCCACCGCTACGGGCAGTTCCTTGTCTGTTTTTTGAAACCGGTCGGTACTCAGCACCGAGCGGATCGTTACCATTTCGCGGTTCTTGTTTGGCACCTCAATGCCGATCGTTCCCTTGCCGGGGATGGGCGCGATGATGCGGATGCCGAGGGCAGCCAGACTCAGCGCGATGTCGTCTTCGAGGTTTTTGATGCGGGAGATTTTGATGCCGGCGTCGGGAACAATTTCATACAACGTCACCGTGGGCCCGATAGTCGCTTTAATGCTCTGAATCCCGATTTTGAAGTTAACCAGCGTTTCAATGATCTTATCTTTGTTCTGGTTCAATTCTTCCGGCGTTACCTGCACCTTCCCGGTGTCATACTCATTCAGCAGATCGAGGGGCGGAAACTGGTAGGCACTCAGATCAAGTGTGGGATCGTAGGCGCCCTGCTGCGCCACAAGTTCATCTGCAGAAACCTCCGGCTCTTCGTGAGGCGCTTCCACGGTGAAGAGCGGATCCGCCTGCAACACATCCTTACGCGGTGGCGAACTGGCAGACACCTCCAGTTTGATTTCATTTGCCGGAGGCGCTGTACCTGGAGCTACAACCGGAGGTACCGGTGCCGGCGCTGCTTCAGTTTGAGCAACCCACTGATCGCGATCATCGGGGTAAGTGTTGGCAACTGGTTCATCCGGCAACAGGGCATCGGCTCCTATGGGTTTGGGATTCTTAACCGGAAAGGCATCAATGACCGTGACATTGAAGAAGTAAATGATAAAAATAAAAAGGGCAAGCACCAGAACGAGGAAGGTACCCCAGCCCAGCAAACTGTCGGCCAGCACCGCCAGGTGGTAACCCAGGCCACCGCTCAGGAAACCGACTTCCGTTACGCCTGCAATGCTATGGGTGATGAACCCGAGCAACAGCGCAAGCCATAATCCGGCGAAGACCGAAAAAACAAAAGACGAGAAAATAGGCAACAGGTCGCGCTTGAATGTCCAACGGAAGCCCAGCAAAAAAAGCAGGGGCGGAACAAAAAAACCGCTGATGCCCAGCCAACGGAAGATGACATAGTGCGCGGTAACTGCCCCGTATAATCCCAGCCAATTGGTTGCTTCGCGGCCCGACTCGATCAACTCG
>CANGUI010000315.1 GCA_947457025.1 Flammeovirgaceae bacterium
GCCGCCTCATCAATGCCATGTTGCGGGCTTTTGAAGGGAGGAAGAGGTACAGTTCGTTTTTGGCCGCGCGTATGAGAATCTCATCGGCAACAACAGACGCTTCGAGGTTCGATTTATCCAGTAAATATTGCGTGGATTTTCGAACAAGCTCGCCGCCACGGCTGGCTTGCGCAATATTGGTTTTAAAATAGGAAGGCATGATACAGGAGACCTGTACGTTATAGTCGTAAAGCTCGCCATACAGGGTTTCACTAATCGCCACAACAGCCGCTTTCGTCAGGTTGTATGCCCCCATGGTAGGAGCACAGGTAACGGCGGCGATACTTGCCGTGTTGAGAATATGGCCGCTGCGTTGCTTTTTAAATGCCGGAATGAATATGTGGCACCCATAGATTACACTCATCTGGTTTACCCGTACCATCCATTCATAGTTTTCAATGGAATACTCTTCAAACAATCCACCGTCTCCAACGCCCGCATTGTTAAACAGCAGGTCAATGCCATCGTGGGCATTCAAAAATGTTTCTGCTTGATCCCGAAATGACGTGTAGTCGGCTACATCAAAATGGTGAAGGTGTGGTATTCCTCCTGCCTCACGTATTTCAAACACGATGCGTTGCAGATTTTCGAGGTTAACGTCGGCTAGCCCGAGCGTCCATCCGTCGCGGGCTAAATGGGTGGCAAGTGCCTTTCCCAGACCCGAAGCAGCTCCGGTAATAAAGGCTCTTTTCCTGGGGTAGCGGTGCGAGAGTGTATAGTTCATTTTACGATTTGTGTATGGCATGTTCGGCTTGTGCGGCCAAGCCTTTCACCGCATCGATTAAGGATCCGAACCTGGGATCAGAAGAATAGCCCGCTTTCCAGCGTGCGTAAATCTGCTGGGCTATTACCGCGTTTTTGAATAAGCCAAAGGCATAGTAGAACGCCATGTTGCCCACATCGCGCTTCGACTTTTCCCGATATCTTTCAACAACCTGCTGCCGCGTCAGATTACCCGGTAACCAGGAGATGTTGAACATCCGCGTAATGGGCGCATCCTCAGCTTCGCACCAGTAGGCCAGCGTGGCGCCGAGATCCATCAACGGGTCGCCAACGGTGGCCATTTCCCAATCTAGTACGCCTACAATTTCGGTGAGGTGCCGGGCATCCAAAACAACATTATCATACTTGAAGTCATTGTGCAGAAAGCATGCAGGTGAGGATGGGGGAATATGACTCTGAATCCAATTTGCCACGCGATCCATTTCCGGGATCACATCCGTGGCCGACTTTTCATATCGCGTTACCCAGCCGGTAACCTGCCGTTGCACATAGCCTTCCGGCTTTCCAAGATGTATCAGACCGCTGCTTTGCACATCGATGGCGTGAATGGCCACCAACTGGTCGACCATGTTTTCGGAGAGTGCTTTGAGGAGGGTGGGAGCGAGCCCGGCGCGCGCATGGTGCGCACGCAAAATGACACCGGGCAGACGCGACATGATATAAAATGGAGCACCCAAAACAGACTCATCTTCCGTGAACACCACCGGGCGGGGCACTCTCGGGAAATGCGGGCGCAAACCGGTGAGCACCTGAAACTCACGCCCCATGTCATGTGCTGATTTTATTTTTGCCCCGAATGGCGGACGGCGCAAAATAAACTCACCAGCAGTGGTGGTGAGGGCGTATGTCAGGTTTGAGAAGCCACTCGGAAACTGCCTGATTTCCTGAATGTGGCCTATATCCGTATGATCGTTTAGAAATTCCTGTAAAGCGGTGGCATTCAGTTCTTCTCCAGGTCGGACAGGTATGGGTTGGTCGGGCGAGAGTGGTGAAGCAGGCATATTTTTTATCCTTCATTTTTTTCCGCTGCCACCGGTTTCCGGCTTCCGGAGACCATATTTTTTCAAGATGCCGGAGGCCATACTCTGAATGTGTACCTCATCGGCACCGTCCCAGATGCGTGCACCGCGTTCGTGCTGGTAGAGGGTTGCGAGAAGCGTCTGATCAGACAAGCCGGCAGCTCCATACGTTTGAATGGCCCGATCCAGAACGGCAAGCATGATATTGGCTACGTAGTATTTGATGCCGGAGATATCCTCCCGCGTAGCGGCTGCCCCTTGCTCATCAATTTTTTGTGCGGTACGCAACACCAGCAGCCGTGCGGCATCGATCTCTATCCGGCTTTGCGTGATGAATGACTGGATAAACTGCTTGTGCCCCAGGAAGACACCATCCTCCAGTTCGCGGGTTGCAGCACGCTGGCACATGAGATCAAAGGCCTTCTCGGAAATTCCGATCCACCGCATGCAATGATGGATTCGCCCAGGCCCAAGTCGTTCCTGCGCCAACCGAAAACCGTCACCTTCCTGACCAATCCGATAGGCCACCGGTACGCGGCAATTTGTGAGCCGGATTTCCGCGTGGCTTGCCCACCCACCGCCGGCCTCGCCAAAAACAGGAATGTTTCGCATGTTTTCAAAGCCCGGCGTTGTCGTGGGCACAACCAACATGGAGGCGCGCTGATACGGTGATGCATCTGGGTTTGTTACCGCCATAACGATGCAAAAAGCCGCTCCATCCGCCCCGGTAGTAAACCATTTATGACCGTTGACAACGTATTCATCTTGGTCGCGGACAGCCGTAGTAGCCAGGCGTGTGGGGTTAGACCCCGCAAGATCAGGTTCCGTCATACCAAAGCAACTGCGGATGTTGCCTTCGCAAAGCGGATGTAAAAAACGATTTTTAAGTTCTTCACTTGCGAAGCGCGCGAGCAGTTCCATGTTGCCAATATCCGGGGCCTGGCAGTTAAACGTGTAGTGTCCGTAGAAAGGGGCACGGGCTAAAGCCTCACTCAGTTGCCCAAATTCACAGAGTGTCAATCCAAGTCCACCCTCGCTTTTCGGCAAGTGCAGTCCCCATAGGTTTTCCTGTCTCACCAATTTGCGCTTGACATCCAGGAGATGAAATGTTTCCGCCCAGGGGCGGCGGTGGTGATCCGCTTCAAGCGGTAAAAGTTCCCGGCTGACAAAATCGCGCACGCGCGGTAACAGTTCAGCCAGACGTGGAGTGCCAAATAACGCTTCCATGGGTCAGATGGTCAGGCCTCCGTCGGCCGTGAATGTTGCACCGGTGCAATACCCCGATTCCGGAGAAGCCAGAAAAAGTGCAAGGGCAGCAATCTCCTCCGCGGTGCCCATACGCGGAATGGCCATGTGCTTGAGAAAACCCTGAAGCTGTTTTTCGTTTTGCCACAGCGCTTCCGAAAATTTGGTTTTGATGAGTCCGGGTGCAATGTTGTTTACCCGGATGCCATCAAC
>CANGUI010000316.1 GCA_947457025.1 Flammeovirgaceae bacterium
TAAACCACCCTTAGTTCTGCGCTTTACAAATCCTTCAATCACGCTGTCCTGATCGAGGGCTTCCTGCACGCGCTGCCACCCTTTTACCAGCTTGGCCTTCCGGCGGCTGAGCACCAACTGCCCCATGGCATTCTCACGCTCTTCAATGAAGAGATCTACCACGTCTCCGATTTTGAGATTCGCGCTATCTTTAAATTCCGCCAGCGGCACGAGGCCATCCGACTTAAACCCAATGTTCAGGATCACGTCGCGGTCATTGATGCCCACGATGGTGCCCTGCACTACTTCGCCTTCGTTGATTGTGGCCACCGATCCGCCGTACAGGCGGGTAAGTTGGTCGCGATCGGCTTTACTGTAGCCCTCTCCGAGACCCTTGCGATCGTAGGCATCCCAGTCGAAATCTTCGAGGGATACATTGTTTTGGGGTGCCGGTTTGGGCGCCGTAACATCGCGGATAACGCGGCTGATGCCCTCTTCCTCAGCTGCCTTTTTCTCGGCTCGGAGGCGCGCCAACTCATCGCTTTCATCGATGTCTACGCCGGTTGCTTTTTCGGGACCTTTTGTTGTTTTCGCCATAAAAATATTTGCCCTGAATACATGCGGCAGACGGGCAGATTGCCGCAAATTTGATTGATGTGTTCTCCGCGCAAGCGAAGCCCATTCACCCGAATGGGGCTGCAAAGGTAGCAGAATAAACCAATTGTAGCATGGGAAAAGCCACGAACAAATCACCATCCCGCCGGTGAGCAGGTCTCCCGTCGGCTCTTCCAGCTCCTACACGATGGTGGGGTCAAACAGCAGCGCCTGTGCAAGAGTGACCCATTCATTTTTGAACCGGTTGGTGGAGCGCACGAGCAGAAATTCGGCTTTCCGGACCCGATTCTCCTGATTAAACTGGTCGGCTTCCGCAGGGCTGCCCAATGCCAATTGGACGGCGATCTGGTGATACTGCGCCTGCTGAGTCTCCACCTGCTGGCGGTTGATGCGCTCAAGCTGTTGATTCAGCAGGAAGATGAGATTTTGGAAGGCCGCGTTGCGCATAACATCCAGCCGCGTGCGCCCCACAGCTTGCAGTTGCGCCTCGTTCTGATTTTGCGCCTGCCGGTACTGGTTAAGCTGGGCAAAGCCACCGAAGAAGGGAAGATTCGCATTCAGGCGGCCAACGATGAAATCGGTCTGGCCATTCACCACCGTACCAAGTTGCTGGTTAAAGGAGGTTCCAGCACAGCGGCCTGCATCCGCGGAAGCGGAAACATGGGGAGCCAGTTGCGCCAGCCTGTTGCTGCGGGTTACGGCCAGTTGATTGCGCTGCTGGCCGAGGTCAACGTTGTTCTCGAGACCCCGAACAGCGGCCTCACGGAGGGTGAGTTTCACTGCCTACCCGTATGCACCGACACGCGTTAGCAGGATAAACAAAAATGATCGTTTCATAATCTCGTTTGTTTTTCGCTCCGCTGTGCCACCTGCTCGTTTGCCTGTATGGTGCCATCCACCAGCCGCACAATCCGGTTTCCGTAACGGGCATTTTCATTCTGGTGCGTGACCTGAATGATCGTGATTCCATCCCGATTGAGTTGCCCAAACAATTCCATCACCTCGCGCGCCTGCCCGCTGTGGAGATCGCCAGTCGGGTTGTCTGCCCCCAGCAGCCATGGCTGCCCCGCCACCGCCAGGGCAATGGCCACCAGGTGCTGCCCGCCGCCGTGTTGACTCGGAAACAGTTCCACTCTGGCAACGATGTTGAAGCGATCGAGGAGACCTGCCGCACGGCTTTGCCGCTGACCCGCGCTCACGCCTTTGTAGAGCAGCGGGGTTTCAATATCTTCGTAAACGGTGAGCTCACCAATGAGGTGATATGCGTCGAAGATGAAACAAATCAGATTCTTGTGGATTTCACTTTTTGCCTGGCGCGGATGGCGTGCACGGCTTGGCCGTACAGCAGATAGCTTCCTGCCGACGGCTCACCCCCGCAAACCCAGGATATCGAGTAACGCGGATTTGCCCGCCCCGCTGGGGCCCATGGTGGTGAGGAAGTCACCTTCCGCCACATCAAGCCGGATCCTTTTCAGGATGTAGGTGCGCTGGTGGCGGGAATCTTTCTATTTGTCGATGTCGGTAAGCCGGATTTTGGTCATGGAAACCTTGGGCCAACAATGGTGCCAACACCGAAGTGTGGATTAGCATGGTAATATCAGCACGTTGGGCACACGCAGCGTTCGGGAATGAAAGAAGATAGCCTGATCCGAACACCGAAATGCCTGTTTCTGGATACCTGCCACCTCAAAAAACCACCGGGTTCAGGATGACATCTACGCGGCGGTTCATCATGCGTCCCACGTTAGTGTTGTTGGAGTACACGGGGTTTTCAAGGCCCCAGTCAACCACCGAGATTTTCTCGCGCGGAATGCTTCTCACCACCAGAAGTTCCCATACAGCAGCACTGCGCATCTTTGACAGCCACTCATTGTAACGCTTGCCGCCAATTGGATCGGTATGGCTGATGAGTTGGATTTCGTACTTGTCGAGCAGGTTTGGGATAGAATCGAGCCACCGAAAAAGTGTCTCGCCCTGCAGCTCATCAATGTCATAGCTGCCACCATCGAAGTAGATGCTCTTGCGCAGCTGTTCATTGCTCTGGGCACTTGCCACTAGGGGCAGCAAAAGCCCGAGGGCCAGCATCAGGTTTCTCATGGTAAACGTTCGGGTGACAAAAGCGAAGGTCGGAAAAGTTGAGACGAAAAGAAACCGGCGCATCCGCCGTGCCTGATGGTGGGGCATCAGGGCAGCAGGCGCATAAGGTCATCGAGGTGGTTGGCGTCTGCCGCGGGCTTATCTGTTCGCCAGCGCAGCAGGCGCGGAAAGCGCAGCGCAATGCCCGACTTATGCCGCGAAGACCGTTGAATACCCTCAAACGCAATCTCGAACACCAGCTCGGGCCGGACACTGCGCACGGGCCCAAAGCGCTCCAACGTATTCTGGCGTACCCATCGATCCACGGCACTCAACTCGGCATCCGTCAGGCCACTGTAGGCCTTTGCTACAGGCACGAGTTCGCCGTTGCGCCAAGCGGCAAACGTGTAATCCGTATAGAGGTTGGCGCGCCGGCCGTGGCCTGCCATCGCAAAGACGAGCACCACATCAGCCGTAAAGGGTTCCAGCTTCCATTTCCACCAGTCGCCCGTACGGCGACCGGTACGATACGGCGAGTTCTTCCGCTTTAACATCAGCCCTTCGGCCAGGGCCGCGCGGGCATCCTGCCGCAGCTTCACTACCTCATCCCAGCAAGCCGGCGCCA
>CANGUI010000317.1 GCA_947457025.1 Flammeovirgaceae bacterium
CTAACAAATCAACCGGCTCCTCTGAACCAATCACCCCTTAGCGTCTCCGGACGTCGTAAACCCTCTACAGCGATTACAACACCTCATCTTTCCTTCTCCATTCGCAGCGTATCCGCAAATGGGAGTGCAAAGGTACTGGTTTGTTCAGTTTTTGCAAAAACAGACGAAATAATATTTGGGAATGTTTCCAAATCGTTCGTAAGTATCAAAAAATCAGTTTGTTAGTTCCGGTAGATTGTTTGCAACCGGTCTGGGCCTGTGGAAATAAGTGTAATCGGCACCCGTAGTTCGCGTTCGAGAAACTGAATGTAGTTGGCCAATTCGGTCGGTACGGCATCTGCCTTCATGTTCCGGATATCACATTTCCACCCCGGTAATTCCGTGTAAATGGCTGTTATCTGCTGATGTGCATACTCGTAGGGAACTGATTCGGTCATCTGCCCATCACTTAACCGATAGTGGGTGCACACCTTAATATCCGGAAAGATACTCAGAACATCGGCCTTCATCATCAGTAACTGCGTTACCCCATTGATCATGATCGAATACTTGAGCGCTGGCAGGTCAATCCACCCGCACCGGCGGGGCCGACCGGTGGTGGAGCCAAACTCGTTCCCTTCTCTACGCATTCGTTCGCCATCCTCATCAATGAGCTCGGTTGGAAACGGCCCGCTGCCCACGCGGGTGCTATAGGCCTTAAAAATACCGTACACCTCGCCAATGTGTCGGGGAGCCACGCCCAAACCGGTACATGCGCCAGCCGTAACCGTGCTTGAACTTGTCACGAATGGATAACTCCCGAAATCGATATCCAACAGTGATCCCTGCGCACCCTCCGCTAAAATGCTTGACCCAGCCTGAAGCTCCCGGTTCAGGAAGTATTCACTGTCGATCAACTGAAGGGTTCGAAGAAAAGTAATGGCTTCCAGAAATTGAGCACTGAGCTCCGGCCAGTCGTAGGAGATTTCAGGGTGCCCTTTCAGGATTTCGAAATGTGCATCGGTGAGTTTTTTGAATCGCTCCTGGAAGTGCGGTGACAACACATCGCCCACACGCAGCCCCTGGCGGCCAATCTTATCCTGGTAAGAGGGCCCAATTCCTTTCAGTGTTGAACCGATTTTATCAACACCTTTTGCTTTTTCCTGCGCAAGATCGAGCAGGCGGTGCGTGGGTACGATGATGGTTGCCTTTTTAGAAATAAATAAGTTACGATGTGCATCAACACCATGAGCAGCAAGTTTACGGATCTCTGCCTGGAGAACGATGGGATCCAACACCACGCCATTTCCAATCACGTTGCGCGTATGGGCCCGAAAAATGCCAGACGGTATCTGATGCAACACCACCTTTTTGCCATCGAATTCGAGGGTATGCCCGGCGTTGGGTCCACCCTGGAAGCGGGCTACAACATCATACTTGGGGGCCAACACGTCCACGATCTTGCCTTTGCCCTCATCGCCCCACTGCAACCCGAGTAATACATCCACTTTCATGTTATCTCACCGTTTTGGAAAGCGCATCCGCTTCCGTTTGTACTGTTTGAAAAATTGCATTGAGTTTGGTAGTCACCAATAATTTTTTCACACTTTCCGAAGGGTTCATTAAGAAAACCTCTCCTCCCTTGTTTCTGAATTTCGTCAGGATGGTAATCAGTACTCCGACGCCAGCACTGTTGAGATAGCGGAGCTGGCTGATCTCGAGCACGCAGGTAAGTACCTGCTGGCCGATGGCCTGCGCTACAGAATCCAGCAGCGGCACTGTTTTTTCTGCACCCACCAGATCTCCCTCGAGGTGAAGCACCAGCATTCCCGATTTAACTTCGCCTGTGAACGTCATACTCATGTTGTTACACTTTTTTTCCTGATTGTTCTACTTGATTTTTGTACCCATCGCAGGATTATTCTCGCAGTTCTTCCGGGCGCAGGCCGCGTAAAGAATCAGGGAATGGTGAAGTACCCTGAACTGCAACAATTCGCCTGCTGTATTGTGAATATTCTGCATCCGCGGATCGCAGAATTCCACCACTTTGTTACAATCTGTACAGATGAGGTGATCATGCTGTTTGTACCCGTACGATTTTTCATACTGCGCCTGATTGCGGCCAAACTGATGCTTGCTTACCAGTTCACAATCAACCAACAAATCCAAGGTATTGTAGACCGTAGCACGACTGACACGGTACTTTTTACTCTTCATTTGCCCATACAGCAACTCCACATCAAAATGCCCGGAATGCCGATAGATTTCCTCCAGAATCGCGTATCGCTCCGATGTTTTCCGGAGGTTTTTGCGTTCCAGGTAGGCGGAAAAAATCTTCCGTACTTCCTCTAAATTACCTGCATTAAATGCCATGGGTGCAATCCGCCTGCAAAAGTGAACTTTTTAGCCGGACCCCCAAACACCCGGCTTCCGAAAAAGCATCAGGCACCATGATTAGGTTTGGATTCGAACCGGTTCACCTTAACCACCCCTTCTACGGTCTCCAACTTACTAATCAGCATCTCCAGGTGCCGGGTGTCATTCACGTACAACATGATTTCACCTTCAAATATGCCATGATCCGTGCGAAAGGAAATCGAACTCATGTTCACTTTCAGTTCCTCGGAAATGATGCGCGATACATCGTTTATCAACCCCACTCTGTCGGTACCCTCAATCTTGAGGCCAGTTAGAAAAGCCACTTCGTGTTGCGAAGTCCATTTTGCTTTAATGACCCGGTTGCCGTGTTTCGCCAGCAATTCAGCAGCATTCGGGCAGTTAGCCCGATGGATTTTGATACCTTCACTCACGGTGATGAATCCAAACACCTCATCCCCCGGAATAGGGGTGCAGCATTTGGCGAGCTTATATTCCACCACATCCATATCCTCTCCAATCAGCAGGATATCATCATACCGGCTTCTGGGCCGTGATAGCTCAGCCGCTGGGGTTTGTTCCGAACCATTTTCCGGCTTTGGGCGTAAGCCTTCCGGTTTTGTGTCGCGGCTCTCTTTGAATCGTTTCAGATCCGTGGCGGAAATAATTCCTTTGCCTACCCGGTAGTTGAAATCAAGTTTAGAACTGACATTAAAGAAAGTGAGCAGCTGTTCGTACACCTGCGAGGTGAGTTCAATTTTTACCTGTTTGAGCTTGCGCTGTAGCAGTTCCTTTCCTTGCTCAGCCACCCGGCGCTTATCTTCCTTGAGCAAGTCTTTGATTTTTGATTTTGCTTTCGAGGTAACCACAAAGCGCAACCAGTCCTCCCCCGGCTTTTGCTTGGAGGAGGTGAGAATTTCTATCTGATCGCCA
>CANGUI010000318.1 GCA_947457025.1 Flammeovirgaceae bacterium
GCACGGATGCGTACGACATTTTTGAGAAACATCCCGACCGGCTGAAAACGGTGAAGCCCCTGCGGTGGGGGGTGATTGCCGATTTCGATTCGGCTCACTCGATGATTGGCGAGCTGGTAAAGCGCCACTGCCCGCTGGCGTGGTGGGAGCAGTTCGACCACGTGGTATCGGGTGTGCCCTACGACACCACGGAAGTAGAGCGCCGGGCGCTGCGGCAAGCGTTGGAGCAGTTCCGTGCACGCAAAACACACCTTTTTTACGAGCCCCTCGCGGCGGCTACGGGTATGGGGTTCGACATCCGCACACCGGAAGGAAAATTGCTGGTGGACATTGGTGGTGGCATCACCGAGATGGTGGTGATTTCCCTCTCAGGTATTGCCGTATTTCACTCCACCAAAGTGGCAGGCGATGCGCTGACAGAAGCACTACAGGATCACTTCCGGCGCGCCCACAATCTGGCCGTGGGGTGGCGCACAACCGAACGAATCAAAATCCACGCCGGCAGCGTGGTGGTTCCTGACCGCCACGAGCAGGTTGCCGTTAAAGGCAAGGACCTGGTAGAGGGCATTCCGGTAACCCGCATGATAGCCGCGGGCGAGTTGGCTGCCGTACTGGACGGGCCTTTCCGGCAGATTGAAGACGGCATTTTACAGACACTTGAAATCTGCCCACCCGAGCTTGCTGCCGATATTCACCAGAGCGGCATTTATGTTACCGGCGGGAGCGCCCTGCTCCACGGAGTGCAAACCCGGCTTCGTGAAAAACTCGGCTTACCGGTGCATATTGATCCGCAGGCACTTACCTCGGTGAGCGAAGGTGTTGCGCGCGCCCTGCGCGAACCCGCCCGATTCCGGTCCGTACTTTTTGAGTAACCGCGCAATACCAGCAGAAAGTGCGGCTACAGTGCCGGGCGGTAAAATAGGTATTGATTGTCGAGTAAATCTATCGACCTTGTTTTTTCCGACTTCCGCCCGGTATCTCTTATCCTGTTTCGTTAGTTTGCCCCCCGATCTTTCATGATGGACATTATCGGCTACATAGCCGTTGTATTCGTAGGCGTTGTACTGGGTTTGCTGGGGGGCGGCGGTTCCATTCTGGCAATACCGATTCTGGTTTATCTGTTTCGTGTTGAACCTGTGCTTGCTTCGGCTTACTCGCTGTTTATTGTGGGAATTACCAGTTTGATCGGGGCGATTCCGAAATACCGCGAACAACTTGTCAGCCTGCGCACCGGACTGGTGTTTGGGCTTCCATCCATTGCCACCATTTTTTTTACCCGGAGCGTGATTGTGCCGGCTATTCCGGAGATTGTAGTGCAGTTCGGCTCACTGGTGCTGACCAAGCGCTTATTGATTCTGGGGGTCTTTGCCAGCCTGATGCTGCTGGCCTCCATCCCGATGATTCGCGGTAAGCGCGAAATCAGCTCTCCGAACCGGAGGTTTCGCACTTTCCTGGTGTTGGTGGAAGGCGCACTGATTGGCTTTTTAACCGGTTTTGTTGGCGCGGGCGGCGGGTTTTTGATTATTCCGGCATTGGTATTCCTGACGGGCCTGCAGTTTAAGACAGCCGTTGGCACTTCCCTGTTCATCATCGCGGCAAATTCGCTTTTTGGTTTTCTGGGAGACGTAATGTACCTGCCCATCGATTGGCGCCTATTGATCAGCCTCACCCTGGTGGCCGTTGCCGGAATCTTCATTGGGCATTACTTCAGCCGCCGGATATCGCAAATCCGGCTTCGCATGGCGTTTGGATGGCTTACGCTGGCAACGGGCATCCTGATTTTGTTGAAGGAAACAGCCGTTTTCTAACGCAAAAATCGATTTATTAGTAAACCTTTAAACATTTTGATTAATTCTATCGTATATGATAGCATTACTATCATAAATTCGAGGCAGATGACACTCACCTTCAAGCTGAATGAGCGATTGTACTTGCGCGATCCGCAGCACACGGAGTTAGGGCGAAAGATCATTTTAAAGAGCATAGACCTGATCGACAGTCTCGGATTTGAGCATTTCACGTTCCGTAAACTGGCTGATGAGATTGATTCTACAGAAGCCTCGATTTACCGGTATTTTGAAAACAAGCACCGGCTATTGCACTACCTGACGGCCTGGTATTGGAGCTGGCTGGAGTTTCGTATCGACTTGTTTACCGGAAACATCCGCGAGCCAAAATCGAAGTTGAGGGAGTGCCTCCGCATTGTGAGCGAAGAAAAAAAAGTTGACCCCACGTTTGAGTTCATCAACGAAGAAGCGCTGCACCGGATTGTGATTTCGGAAATGGAAAAAACCTACCTGACCAAGTGGGTAGAGGACGACAATAAGGCAGCGCTGTTCATTGGCTTTGAGTCGCTGTGCCAGAAGATTGCCAATATGATTTTACAGGTGCGCCCCGGCTATGCCTTTGCCCGCTCGCTGGCCAGCACGTTGTTGCTGACCACGAATCAGCAGTTGTTTTTTTCTGCCCACCTGCCCTCGTTAACGGACTTATCCGATTCGCCGCAGCGACACCCGTCGCTGGATGTTTTTTTGGAACAAATGGTTTTTGGCGCACTAAACGCACACTAAAACATGTTTTACACCGATCAAATCATACGCCTTATCCGTGAATCGGCCTTATTGCTGAATCATGAAATCAACCTGGCCGACTTTCAGGGCCGCGAGTTATCCAATCGCGTGTACGAGGCCAACGAACAAGAAGAGTTTGAGCGCGACCTGGTGGAAACGGGTAATAATGTGCGCATTTTGTTTTTGGAGTATACGGTAAGTACAGCCGGGTTTACCGATCTGCTCAAGTCGTTGCAGTTTCCGGTATTGGTTTTTCACCACGAACGGGATCACTTTTTTCCTGAGCTTATCTATGCGCACCGCGGCAAGTTCCGCGTGATTCGCGTAGACGAAACCGAAAACGCGCAGCGTGATTTTAGCGGGCAGGAGCTTGGCCCCTACCTGAAAAACGGGAGTGTGCGGTTTTATGCTGTAACGGCGTACGATCACCTCGTCAGCATTCCCCCAGATCAAGGATCGGGCCACCACCGGGATCAACACATCTCGCCCGTAACACGGTTGTTCCGGCTGTTGGGTGCCGAGAAGAAGGATATTATCTATATTTTGTTTTATGCGTTCCTGGTGGGGATGATCAGCCTGATCATACCCTTGGGTATTCAGACCACCACCGAACTCGTTTCGGGTGGTGTCTTCTTCAGCTCGATTTACCTCCTCATCGCGCTGATCATTCTGGGAGTGTTTGTAACCGGAGTGATGCAGATATTTCAA
>CANGUI010000319.1 GCA_947457025.1 Flammeovirgaceae bacterium
ATTTCAGCGACCCTGATCGCGTGGTGGCGCAGCGTCTCTTTTCCGGGCGTTCGTTTTCGGCTTTTAGCTCCGGGTTTTGTCTGAATCTGCGGCTGCATGAACAAGCCCTGTTTCGTGTAGAAGCGCGCCAGTTTTTTTCGCCGGACAAATCGTTGATCAATAGCCGGAATCAACCTGTCGCCAACGCCACCTGGTGTGTTGCGAGCCTTACGGCCTGGTTTTAGAGCGTGGCCAGCACACCCTCCTTCAGCGCGTATGAGGATACGCGGATATCCTGGAAAGCATATTGCTCTATGATGTGCCGAATCAGGCAACAGGCTACCACAATCATGTCTACACGCATTTCGATCATCCCCGGGATTTGTAAACGCGCGGCCCGGTTCTTTTGCATCAACTCGTGGTAGATGTCCAAAAAGCCAGCCAGTGTCAGCGGTGTTTCGGCAGCGTCAGGGTCTTTGGTCAGCCCCATCTTGATGCAAAAAATGTCGCTGAGCGTATCAAACGTTCCGGAAGACCCTACCAAAACTGCAGGTGTGTGCTGCTGTAGCGCATCGAACACCGGCACAAGTGCCTGAGAAAAAAAGCGATCAAGATCGGCTACCTCTTCCAGGCTAATTGGATCCTGGCGATGAAACTTTTCAAGTAGTCGCTGTGCTCCGATTTCAAGGCTTTGCTTCCAGACCACGCGCTGTTGGTTGCCGATAATGAACTCCACACTGCCGCCCCCGATATCCACGATGAGGGAATTGATTTTACCCAGGTGTAATGCACCCTGCACCCCGCGGTAGATGTAATCCGCTTCCACATCCCCCGAGATGGTTATCGGCACGATGCCGGTTTCCCGCCTGATTCGTTCAATGACATCTTCAGCATTGTGCGCATTTCGCAGTGCACTCGTACCAAATGCCATCGTGGCGGTAGCTTGAAATGCATCAATCGTTGACCGGAAGTTTGCCAGGCAAAACACGGCTCGCTCAATCGCTTCGGGCGTGATGAAACCTTCATTGATACCGGCCATTCCCAGTTTGACTGCCTGCCGCTCGCGGTGGATGATTTTTTGGGTTCCGTTCACCTTATCAGCAATCATCAGGTGGAAGGTATTTGTGCCCATGTCGATGATTGCCACTCTCATGATTTTTTCCGTATGCCCCGAAGATACAATTCCGTTACAACTATCCTTATATTTGACTGTTCTACAAGGTGAATCCGCTATGAAACGAACGATCAAAAACGAATCCCTCCAGGCCAAATACGATGAGCTAAACCGCAAGCAGGAGGAGTCCCTTTTAGGGGGAGGTGAAAAGCGGATTACCCAGCAGCATGTAAAGGGCAAGCTAACCGCACGCGAGCGTATTCAACTGTTGCTCGATGAAGGCTCATTTCAGGAAATGGGTCAGTTTGTGATGCACCGCTGCAAGGATTTTGGTCTGGATAAAGAATACTATCTCGGAGATGGCGTTGTTACCGGCTACGGCACAATAGGGGGCCGTTTAGTATATGTGTTTTCACAGGATTTTACGGTATTTGGCGGCTCACTATCGGAAACCCATGCCGAGAAGATCGTCAAAATCATGGACATGGCCATGAAGAACGGAGCGCCGGTAATCGGGCTGAACGATTCCGGAGGTGCGCGGATTCAAGAGGGGGTCATGTCGCTCGGTGGCTATGCCGATATCTTTTACCGGAATGTGATGGCCTCTGGCGTTATTCCACAGCTGTCGGCCTTCATGGGGCCCTGTGCAGGCGGTGCCGTCTATTCCCCTGCGATGACGGATTTTATCTTCATGGTGGAGAATACCAGTTTCATGTTTGTCACGGGTCCTAACGTGGTGAAGACCGTCACGCATGAGGAAGTAACGTCCGAGGAACTGGGTGGCGCCTCTACCCACAGCACGAAAAGCGGTGTAACGCATTTCGCCTGCGCCAATGAAGTAGAATGTCTCAACCAGATCAAGCAATTGTTCAGTTACGTGCCCCAGAATTGTGAGGAGGAGCCACCACGCCTGCCGTACACACCGGGTCAAGAACTCCGACCGGGGCTTAACACCATCGTACCCGACCATCCCAACCACCCCTATGATATCCGCGATGTGATTCACGGTACGGTGGATGAGCGTTCTTTTTTTGAGGTTCACCGGAACTTCGCAGAGAATATCGTTGTGGGCTTTGCCCGGATAGCCGGCCGCAGCATTGGCATCGTGGCCAATCAGCCGGCTTCGCTGGCGGGTGTGTTGGATATTGACGCCAGTGTAAAAGGGGCGCGGTTTGTCCGGTTCTGCGACTGTTTCAACATTCCGCTCCTTGTGTTTGAAGATGTGCCGGGGTTCCTGCCCGGCACCGACCAGGAATGGCGCGGCATCATCACCAACGGGGCAAAGCTGCTTTATGCGTTTTCCGAAGCCACCGTCCCACGCGTGACCGTCATTACCCGAAAGGCATATGGCGGTGCTTACGATGTGATGAACTCCAAACATATCGGTGCCGACCTGAATTATGCATGGCCCACGGCTGAGATTGCCGTAATGGGTGCACAGGGTGCCGCGGAAATCATTTTCCGCAAAGAGATTGCCGAAGCGGCCGATCCTGCCGGGAAGCTGAAAGAAAAAGTGGACGAATACACGCGTAAGTTTGCAAACCCCTACCGCGCCGCCCACCGCGGGTACATTGATGAAGTGATCTACCCGGATCAAACCCGCGAGAAACTGATCCGCGCCTTTGAGATGCTTGAAAATAAAGTGGCTCGTTTGCCGCGGAAAAAACATGGCAACATACCTTTGTAAAACGATTACTCATCATGGATAAAAAAAGTAAAAAGTTTCTGTTCGACTACCTGAATAATGCATCGCCAACGGGTTTTGAGCACAAAGGCCAGCAAATCTGGCTGGATTACCTGAAGCCCTACACCGATGATTACATGGTGGATGTGTATGGCACGGCCGTGGGTGTGATTAACCCGAAGGGTGCGTACAAAGTGGTGATTGAGGCCCATGCGGATGAGATTTCATGGTTTGTGAGCTATATCACGGAAGAGGGCTACATCTATGTGAAACGGAATGGCGGCAGCGATCATCAGATTGCTCCCTCCATGCGGGTGAATATCCATACCGACAAGGGCATTGTGAAAGGTGTTTTCGGATGGCCCGCCATCCACGTACGGGACTCTTCGCGTGAAGAGGCCCCCAGTCTGAAAAATATTTTTATTGATGTGGGTTGCCACTCCCGCAAAGAAGTGGAGGCCATGGGTGTGCACGTTGA
>CANGUI010000320.1 GCA_947457025.1 Flammeovirgaceae bacterium
CAAGGCAATCATCAGGTTGGCCATGTCCCTGCCCGTAGCAGAAGCTGAACCTGCTGGGTAAAGCGGCACAAACTCGAAGCGATTTGCCTCAAAATCTCCCTTCTGCCAGGTGTAACCAACTGAGGCCGTACCCGGCAGGGAGGACGGCACCGGCTGTCGGAACGTCGTGCGGTTCATCATCAGGTTTCCTAAAATATTTTTCTCTACGTACGTGTTGAAGTTCATTCCTGAAACCTGCTCAACGATCACAGCGGCGAGCGCCGTACCATGGTTGGAGTACGATGCATAGGCACCGGGCGGCCGCACCCGGCTAGGCAAGTTACCCTTCAGAATTTCGGCTGGAGTTTTCAAACGGTCGGTTTCTCTGCCAAACAGCCCAATAAGAAGATCTTCAAAACCTGCAGTATGTGTCATCAAATGTTGTAACGTAATGGGCTGGGGGTAGGTATCCGGAACCTTAAAGTCGGTGAGGTATTGATTCACATTGGCATTCAGGTCCAGCTTTCCCTGTTGGACTAACTGCATCACACTAATCCACACAAATAATTTGGAGATCGAGCCTATTCGGAACAATGTAGAATCCGGAAAGACGGGTTCCTGCCGGGCAACATTGCCGTACCCGTACCCCTGAGAAAAAATCACTTTTCCGTTATGCACGACTGTCAGTACCGCGCCGGCAATGTGCTGGTCGCGCAGCTTGGTTTCCATCACACCATCAAGAAAACCATGTACTTCGAGGCTGTCGAACACGACTGTGGTTTGTGCGTGAGCACACGACCATCCCAGCAGTAGAATTAAGATAGCTCTTTTCATGTTGGTGCGTATTAGCTACAGTGGGTGAAGGTACAACGCAAAAGCAACACAACATAGCGCAGAGCGGAAATAGTAGTCATAACCAAGCCGTTTGCGTAGCTTACACAAAATGGACTGACTTGTCTGCTCAGGAAGACCACGCACGAGAGACTAAATGGTAGCTGCTTGGCTAAGATGGGGTAATAAAACCTCGTACGATCGTTGCCAAAGATCGTCTGCGTTTGCCGCTGTTGCACCCGCATTCTGAATCTGCGTCGGCCTGGAGTTAGCAAAATAGCAGGCCTTAGCAGCCTGGATTGCCGAGGTCGGTGCATTTGCGAGGTACACAGAAGTTGCGGCACCCTGTTCGGGCGTCAGGTAGAACAATGGTTTTGCCGCCTCGATAAGAAATTTAAAAAAACCCCGAATATCACGATCGAAATTGGTTGCCACTACACCGGGGTGCAAGGCAAACGCGCGTACCCGAGACTCCATTTTCTGATTGAGTGCCATAGTAAAAAGAATGTTGGCCAGCTTGGCATCTGCGTAGGCCTGAAACGTAGAAAGACCGGGTATTTGCCGGAAGAAATGCTGCGCATTGCCCCTCCAATGCAGGGCTGAAGATACATTGATGATGCGGGGCTCCGCTGCCATTTCAAGAGTGGGCAGCAACAGAAGCGTTAATAGCATATGGCCGAGATGAGATGCATATAATGTCTTCTCGGTCTGCCCGATGTACTCAATCCGTTTAGGATAGTATCCGGCATTGTTAATCAAGACATCAATGGAATCAAATTTGGATTGAATGTGCATCGCAGCGAGCTGTACGCTGGCAAAGTCATGTAAATCAACGGGAAGCACCGTGACCGGGGTACGGGGGGCAATCAGTCGAATTGAAGCAGCGGCAGTTTCACCTTTTCTCTGCGTCCGGCACACTAAAATAAGTTCGTTTTGCGGGGCCAGGAATTTCGCTGTGGCCAAACCAATACCCGCATTCGCGCCGGTAATCACAATCCGCTTCATGTCCAAATTTACAAGGTTAGAAGTTTAGGGAAGGGCTACGGCGGGAACTTTTAAGCGGCTTAAATATCCGTATAAAATGGTAGGTTGCGGCACCCTCGGGTAAAGAAATCAAACAGCTCTACCGCGACAAACGTTATTCAACTCGAAATGGAAACCTAAGCATGCGAATCGGCTTAATCTCGGATACTCACGGGTATTGTGATCCTCGCTTGAAACAATACTTTTACGAAGTTGACGAAATCTGGCATGCCGGTGATATTGGAGACACGAACGTTATCCGGGAGCTTGAAAACTGGAAACCGGTGCGCGCGGTATACGGAAACATCGATGACTCCGCCACGCGGGAAATCTATCCGGAAGATTTATGGCTGGAGATTGAGGGGGTGTCGGTATGGATTACCCACATCGCGGGGCGGCCGCCCCACTACCTACCACGGATTCGAAAAGAGCTCGGCCGGCGTACGCCCGCTGTACTCATCTGTGGCCACTCCCACATTTGCCGGGCCCACAGAGATGAGCGCACCGGACTGATTTATCTAAACCCAGGTGCGGCCGGTAATCAGGGCTTCCATCGCACCAAAAC
Source organism: Flammeovirgaceae bacterium (assembly GCA_947457025.1). GTDB lineage: Bacteria > Bacteroidota > Bacteroidia > Cytophagales > Cyclobacteriaceae > ELB16-189. Next base: position 2,399 of record CANGUI010000320.1, read on the forward strand.
GATCATGCGATTTACATTAGCAAAAAAGAAATTCTCCGATCTTGAGGTTATCGAACTGGGTGCTCGGGGTAAACTCGACTGACAAAAAAAAGGCGGAAAAATCCGCCCACATTAAATAGTCGTTGCAAAAAATGTTATCCTTTCGAAGCCTTTTTTGTCTTGAAATCCTCTTTGATCTTCTCAATGTCGACCATCTTCATCACAGGTTTGAAGCTCTGATTTTTCAATGTCGTTCTGCGAACGGACGCAACTGATTTATCCTTCCGGTTTTTTCGCTTTAAACGGGTAACTGCCATGTCATTGATTTTTAGGACCGCAAAACTATACCTTTTTTCCATTCGCTACAATCCGAAACCGACTAAAAACGACAATAATTGGCGCAAAGTTCAGTCCTCTGGGCGGGCAGAACGGCATTATCATTAGTTTTGAGCCCATGGAAAAACCTGCCCTGGCGAAAGGAACCCGCGATTTTGGCCCCGCCACCATGGCCAAGCGCCAATTCATCATCGATTCGGCAAAACTCGTTTTTCAACAGTTCGGTTTCGTGCCGCTGGAAACCCCGGCCATGGAAAACCTGTCTACTTTGTTGGGAAAGTACGGCGATGAGGGCGATGCGCTGCTGTTTCGCATCCTGAACTCCGGCAATTTCCTACAGGATGTTGAGGAAAGCGCCTTGATCGAAAAAAACCTGCGCGCTATTGGTGCTGCCATTGCAGAAAAGGGGCTTCGCTACGACCTGACGGTTCCCTTTGCCCGGTTTGTTGTGATGAACCGCAATGAGATTACCTTGCCATTCAAGCGCTATCAAATACAACCCGTGTGGCGGGCCGACCGCCCTCAAAAAGGACGATATCGG
>CANGUI010000321.1 GCA_947457025.1 Flammeovirgaceae bacterium
CAAAAATGAACCTGCCACTGCTGATCGGGGGTGCCACAACGTCCCGCATTCACACCGCTGTGAAAATTGACCCGGTTTATGAGGGGCCCGTGATTCATGTTTTGGATGCCTCCCGCTCGGTACCAGTGGTCAGCGAGCTGGTGAGCACGGAAAGCCGCACATCGTTCGAAGAGAAAACCAAGCGGGAGTATCTGAAATTGCGTACCGAGCATGCTGCCCGACAGCAGGAAAAGAATTTTATTACGCTGGATGAAGCCCGCAAAAACCGGACGAAGATTGATTGGGCCGCATGGCAACCCGTTCAACCAACTTTTCTGGGCCGCCGGGAGTTTTTAGATTACCCGCTGGATGAGTTGGCACGTTACATCGACTGGACCCCGTTTTTCCAAACCTGGATGTTGTATGGCCGGTATCCGGAAATCCTGAAAGACGAAAAAGTAGGGGCGGAAGCAACCCGCCTCTTCGCAGATGCACAGCGCATGCTCAACGAGATCATCCGCTCCAGGTCCCTGCGGGCAAATGGGGTAATCGCGTTTTATCCGGCCCAGGCTACTGCCACGGATGATGTGGAGGTACGCAACCCGTCAGATTTTACTGAGAAAGTCGCCACCCTTCACTTCCTGCGACAGCAGAATAAAAAAGCGCAGCAATTGCCGAATTATTGTTTGGCGGATTTTGTCTGTCCGGCAGCCGAAAGAAAGACCGACTACATTGGCATGTTTGCCGTGACGGCGGGTATTGGGTTAGAGGAACTCGTGGCGCGGTACAAGGCAGATCATGATGATTACTCCGAAATCATGGTGAAAGCGCTGGCGGACCGGCTGGCCGAGGCTTTTGCCGAGCGTCTCCATGAGCGGGTGCGCAAAGAATTCTGGGGCTATCAGCCCACGGAAAATCTTTCGAATGAGGAACTGATCAAAGAGGACTACCAGGGTATTCGCCCAGCGCCGGGGTATCCGGCTTGCCCGGATCACACCGAAAAGCAGACCTTATTTGACTTGTTGCAGGCTGAGCAAACTGTCGGGATCAGGTTAACCGAATCCTATGCCATGTATCCGGCTGCGGCCGTGAGCGGCTATTATTTTGGGCATGCGGCATCCTCGTATTTCGGCCTCGGAAAGATTTCAAAAGATCAGGTGGAGGACTATGCAAACCGAAAAGGCATGACCGTGGATGAGGTAGAAAAATGGTTGTCGCCCGTGTTAGGCTATTCAATTTGAGAATTTTAAAATCATTCAATTCGAAAATTTGAAAGTGAACTAAATTTTAAGAATTGCGGAACGACCAAGAAAATATCATTGTTAAGTTAACGTTCAATTTCGCTTTGGATATTATTGCTTTTTGTGAGAAGTTGGAGGAAGGAAAACGATATGTAATTGCTAAGCAGTTATTGAAATCAGGCACTTCCATTGGTGCAAACACACGGGAGGCGCAGAATGCGGAAAGCAAGCTAGACTTCGTCCATAAGTTCAAAATTGCTGCCAAAGAAGCAGATGAAACGGATTACCGGTTGCAGTTTTGTAAGGCGTCGGATGGCTATCCAGATCCTGGCAAACTGCTCGAAGACGTTCAAGCCATCATTAAGGTGATTTCAAAAATTATTTCGTCATCTAAAAAATAGTCTGTTAGATGTAAACCCTAGCCATTTTCAAATTTTCAAATTATCGAATTTTCAAATTGTATAAATGAAAGTCACCGAACACCTTAAAAACGCAAACGGGAAAACGCTTTTTACCATCGAAGTGCTGCCGCCTTTGAAGGGAGACAGCATCCAGACACTATTCAGCAACATGGATCCCTTGATGGAATTCAAACCTCCCTTTGTGGATGTTACCTACCACCGTGAAGAGTACGTGTACAAAAAGCGTGAAAACGGTCTGCTCGAGAAGCAGGTAACGCGCAAGCGACCCGGCACGGTTGGCATCTGTGCGGCGATCCAGAACCGGTACAAAGTGGATACCGTTCCCCACATCATTTGCGGCGGTTTTACACAGGAGGAAACGGAAAACGCACTTATCGATTTGCAATTTCTGGGCATCGATAATGTGCTGGCCCTGCAGGGAGACGGTATAAAATCGGAGGGGCGCTTTGTTCCGGAGTCGAAAGGAAACCGATATGCCTCGGATCTGGTCGAACAGATTGTCCACATGAATCAGGGCCGCTTTCTGGACGATGACCTCGAAAACGCCAACCCCACACGCTTCTGCATTGGTGTGGCAGGCTATCCGGAAAAGCATTTTGCAGCACCGAATCTCAAGACGGATCTGAAGTACCTGAAACTTAAAGTTGACCTGGGCGCGGAGTATATCGTGACCCAGATGTTTTTTGATAATGCGCGCTTTTTCGATTTCGTTGCGAAATGCCGCGAGATCGGTATTCAGGTACCCATTATTCCGGGCATCAAACCCATCACTACCAAGGCGCAGTCGAGTGTGCTCGCCACGGTGTTCCACATTGATATTCCGGAAGAGCTGGCGGATGCAGTTGAGGACTGCAAAGACAATGCTGCTGTGAAGCAAGTGGGCGTCGAGTGGGCAGTCAGGCAATCGAAGGAGTTGATTAAGTTTGGCGTTCCCAGCCTTCATTTCTATTCGATGGGCAAATCAGATCCCATCTATAAAATTGCGAAACAGCTATTTTGACCGACCCGAAAGGGCGAAACAAAAAAGGCTCTGGTTTTGCCAGAGCCTTTCTTTTTACTTTTCCCGATTTAAAGTGTAGGCAATGCGTTACCTACAAAATCATTCGGATTACAGAGCGGAATTTTTGCTTTCCACTTCGCATTGATTGCCTGAATGAACAGGTTGGCGATATAACCGTAACCGCGTTGATTCGGATGCACACCATCCAATGAGAATCCACCAAATGGAGGTGTGATGGAGGCAGTAAAGGATGAACCGTTGATCGTTACGATACCAGCGCGCACGTCTGCCAAAGCCTTATTGACGTCCACTAAAACGAGTCGCGTGGGTTGCGCATCCACAGCAGCTTTAATTGTGTTATTAAAGCCCGTTACAGCGTTCTGTACTTCTGTTTGCTCGCTCGGTAACAATACCCAATTGTCGGCCAGCGGTACGGACACTCCGTTCACAAGTAACGGGTTTCCGCCAACCGTCGTTCCAATGAAGGAAGCAGCAGGGAGCACGATCAGGTCTCCCTGTACGGTAGACGTGGTGGCAACTGCCTGACGAGCTCTGCGGTAGGGCTCTAGAGCTGCACGAGCC
>CANGUI010000322.1 GCA_947457025.1 Flammeovirgaceae bacterium
GATCTTGCCGAGGGCCAACAACCAAAGCAGGTCATCAACAACCTGCTGAAAACCGATACGACCAGCAAAGACAGCACCAAGCAACATGCGGTTGAGCAACTGCAAAACAAGCTGAATAGCCTGCTTCGCAAGAAAAAGAAAAACTGAGCATGCTTTTTCCGCCCCTTCTTGTTTCCGGTTGTCGGGTTGCTGTGGCAGCGTCTGCCAGGCGAATCCGCGATCAGGACCTTGAGGAGGGACTCGCACGGTTCAGGGCGTGGAACCTGCAATTCGAGTTTGCGCCTGCGCTGAGCAGCCCCCAACACTCCTATCTGGCTGGAACGGATGATGAACGCAGACGTGATCTGCAATTTTTCCTGGATCGTTCGGATTTGTCTGCCATTCTCTGCGCTCGTGGCGGGTATGGCACAACGCGGATCATCGACCAACTGGATTTTACAGCTTTTCGGAGGCATCCAAAATGGATTATTGGGTTCAGCGACGTAACGGCGCTGCATTTGCGCCTCCAGCGCGAAGAAATCGCGAGCATTCATGGCTCTATGCCCATTCAGTTTCGAAGTCCAGAACACCATGAGTCGCTTGCATCGCTCGTTACCTGTGCGTTTGAGGGTCAATTCCGGCTATCCGCTGACGTTCATCAACGAAACCGCCAGGGCATAGCGCAGGCATTCCTTACGGGTGGCAACTTGTCGTTGGTGGTTGATTCGCTGGGTACACGCGATGAAATCCAGACTGCTGGCAAAATCCTCCTCCTGGAGGAAATCGATGAGTACCACTACAAGCTTGACCGTATGCTTGTGCATCTCCGACGTGCCGGTAAACTGGATCATCTGGCGGGGCTGGCGATTGGCCACCTTACGGACATGAAAGAAACGGAACTTCCGTTTGGTGAGACCTGTGAGGAGATTGTCCGACACCATGTTTCGCAATTTTCATACCCGGTTGCTTTCGGATTGCCGTTTGGTCATGCCGTACCCAACCGCAGCTGGATTGTTGGTGCAAAGGCCGAACTGCAGGTGACGGCAAACGGAACCACTCTTACGGCGGCCGGATAGCCAGCGCGCATCAGCCCGCACCCCGGTCTTTAAGTACTGCCCGAAGTTTACCGTAGCTGTAGCGTCCTTTCAACAGATCGAACAAGTCTTTCAATCCAAAGCCGTCCGGCAGCCTATCGGCTCCTTCCCTGATTTCGGTTTGTTCTTCTGTAGTAACGAGCGCATCTAACGTCAACCGTCCGGCATCTATGGCTTTTGCCAGATGACTCTCGATGGTACTGACCGTCAGCCCACGTTTTTCGGCAATTTGGATGGGTGTTAACCCGTCGGCCAGCATGTCGAGCGTGATGTCGTAGGTGCTAGGCTCATCCTTTTTCGATTTTCTTATTCCGGTTTTTACTTTCTTTCTTGTTCCCGCAAGCAGAGGCGCTGCACCGGCTATCGCACGGGCAAGGGCTCCTGCTCTTGTCTCGTTTCGCTGCTGCACGAGCGCTTTCATATCGAAGGAATGCCGGCCGTCCAGAATGCCAGAGGCGAGCATCCATGCTTTGTCAACTTCTTCCATTTTCTTGCTCAGCGCCAGGTCAAGTTCGGTCAGGTGGCTCACGTACGATTTCACGCGTTTTTGCGAACGCATCACCTCGACGTGTTGCAGCAGTTGTTCTAAGAGAGCGGTTAGTACGGTGCGGTAATATGCACTGCCTTTGTGGAGGCGCTCAAGAAAGCTACCGGCCGGGTACTCGGCCAGCAGCACGCTGAGTTGCTGCCGGAATTTTTCGGTATTTCGCTTTTCGTTATCCAGCGTTTCTGCCAAATGCACCAGTACCGGTTTGCTGTTTGCAGTATCCGGGTCCGGTTCGTACGTTTTCAGGAGGTAGAGAATATCCCTGATCAACAGCGAAAAGTCAAAGGTTGAATGAATAAGCTGTTGCACGTATTCCCGTTGCCCGCTCACCACCACCTGATCTAGTTTGTCAGGCTGGTGATGTGCCTCCGCAAAGGCAACCGCTTGTTGATCGGTGGTGATGGCCGTTGCCGGCACGCGCGACTGCAAAATCAAACCATCCAGCGATCGCAACCTGGAGAGTGCAACGTATACCTGCCCGCCGGTGAATGCTTGTTCCACATCAATAATCGCCCGGTCAAAAGTCAGGCCCTGGCTTTTATGCACAGTGATTGCCCAGGCCAGTTTTACGGGGAACTGTTCGAAAACACCAATAACTTCTTCGGTTACCTCCTGCGAACGTGTTTCTACCGAGTAACGCTTGTTTTCCCAGCGGGCGCGTTTCAACGGGTAGCGCTCGTGGCTCTCCGCCAGCGCAACCCACACCTCGTGACCACTCATCTCCAATACGGTAGCCAGCTTGCCATTTACATATTTCTTTTCCTCTGATGGATCATTTCGGATAAACATGATTTGTGCGCCAACTTTGAGTTGCAGCGAGGGTAATGCCGGATACATATTCTCCGGAAATTCCCCTTCGATAAAAGCATCAAATGTATGAGCCGGTGTGCTCAGCGCACGTAATTCGCGCTGGTTGATTTCATCCGCCTTGTAGTTATGGGTGGTGAGCGTAATCACCTCTTTTAGGTCACGAATTTCATCCGCTGATTTGAAATGGCGGTTCAGCAGGTTAATGTCATCACGTGTTACCTCATTATTGCGCAGGTGATTGAGTAGCGAGATAAAATGGGCATCTGTCTGCCGGAAGATCTTCTGCAGCTCAAGGTATACTGGAGGCTGGCTTCGCAGTGCGTGTGCTTCGTAGAACCAGGGGCTTTTATAGTATTGTCCGAGTAACTCCTGCTCGTCTGTACGGATGACCGGCGGCAACTGAAAAAGATCGCCAATAAAAAGTACTTGCGCGCCGCCAAAGCTCTGTCGAAAATTACCACGAGCGGCTTTCATGCGGTAGTCGATAGCATCCAGTAAATCGGCTCGTAACATGCTGACTTCATCGATCACCAATAAATCAATAGAACGGAGAACCAGCTTTCGGGCACTATTGAGCGGGTGTTTGCGGGCCAGCGAATGTTGCGTAAGCACCCGCCCCTGATCGGCCATTTGTTCGGGCAGGAATCGGTCGGGCAGAAAGGTACCCGGAGGCAGTAAAAACTGTGAATGAATGGTAACGCCGCCGGCCTGTAATGCTGCAATGCCGGTGGGTGCAACGACAATATAACTCTTATGGGTGATCTCGTTCAGATTTTTCAGAAACGTGGTTTTA
>CANGUI010000323.1 GCA_947457025.1 Flammeovirgaceae bacterium
AGGAACACCGGCGAAAAACCGCAGATTTTTGTCATTCGGAGGCACTCAAGTGATCTGGGCAGCACACAAAAGGGCTACTTTTGTCTGGATAAAACCTGCCTGGAGCCTGGAATTGATGGTTTTTCCCGGCGTCTTGAACCCGGACAGGCCCTTGAAAACCTGGTTTACGTAGTGGAAACGGGCCTCGTCACAGGCGAAAGCTCATTGCAGATCGAAGTAGCCAGTCGGAGTTCTCTTTCCGAGGGTAAATCCCGCCTGATCAAGCTCCTCGTGTCTGATGAGCGTAGCGCTAAGGGTCTGTTTTTTCAGTCAAAGGACATCACGATCTACGATGTTTACCCCAACCCGGCTGCAGATTATGCGATGTTTGATTACGTGCTTCACAGTGAGCGTCTGGATGCCAAACTGGTTATTTACAACGTTTTAGGCGGGCATTTACTTGATCACACCCTCCCGCATCATGAAAATCGCCTGAAAATCAGCACAGAGACCCTGCCTGCTGGTGTATATTTTTATACTGTCTATCTTGATAACGAAGGCATTCTTACCCGCAAGCTGGTAGTTCGCAGGTAACTCGGCCCGATAGAACTATCTGATCGCGGATTCCATCATATCTGCTATATTTGCAGGCTATTTTTGAATGATCGTGTCCGGGAAGTTCTTTTTGGCGGTGGTAGTGGCAGTGGGCCTAACGGGCTGCAGCAAGTTCAGGGCTGTACAAAAAAGCACCGATTGGCGCGTGAAATACGAAGCCGGTTTCGATTATTACGAAAAAAAGGACTACTACCGGGCCGCTGTTTTGTTCGAAGAAATTCAACCGATTGTGCGGGGCTTACCGGAGGGAGAGAAGGTTGAGTTCTTTCTGGCATACTGCCAGTATTACGAAAAAACCTATCTGTTGGCCGCCAATCAGTACAAATCCTTCTACGAAACGTATGGGCGCAGCACCCTTGCTGAGGAGGCTCAATTTATGTATGCCTTTTCGCTGTACAAGTCTTCACCACCTGCTAACCTCGATCAGCGTGGTAGTATTGAGGCTATGGATGCCATGCAGGCATTCATCAATATCTATCCCACCAGTCGGTTTGTGGAGCAGGCTGCACAGGTGATTGAGGAAAGCCAGCAAAAACTTGAAGAAAAAGGGTACGAAAATGCCAAGCAGTACCTCAAGCTGCGGATGTATCAAGCCGCTATAATTGCCTTCGAAAATTTCCGCCAGGCTTATCCGGACTCCCGCTATCTGGAGGAGATTGCCTCTCTCAAAGTTGTAGCTCAGTACCAACTAGCCGCCCGCAGCTTCGAGAATCTCCAGGAAAAGCGGTTTAAGCAGGTTGTGCAGTATTATCAGGAGCTGGTTGACGCCTACCCTGGCAGCAAATTCATCAAGACTGTAGAACGGATGTATTCCGATTCACTGTATAAGATCAATCAATTTAAAAAGACCAATTCTTAAACAAATGGCTACCCAACCTTCTATTATCACCCGCGATTTAGACAAAATCTACGAACCAACCGGCAACTTGTACGAGTCGATTGTGGTCATCTCCCAGCGTGCGCGTCAGATTGCTTCAAACCTGAAAGAAGAATTGAACGGTAAACTGTCCGAGTTTGCTACCACCGTGGACAACCTGGAGGAAGTGTTTGAAAATCGTGAGCAGATTGAAATCTCCCGGTTTTATGAGCGCATGCCCAAGCCCACAACATCGGCTATCGAAGAATTTCTGGAAGGTAGACTGATGTACCGCAGACGCACAGAAGTGCCCGCCAATCCCGAGTAGCGGATACCCCACATGCAGGGGAAAAAGATCTTGTTGGGCGTAACCGGAAGTATTGCAGCCTATAAAAGTGCACTGCTCGTTCGGTTATTGGTGAAAAGTGGTGCGGACGTACGGGTGATCATGACACCCTCGGCTCGCGATTTCATCACACCGCTGACGCTCGCTACATTATCAAAAAATCCGGCTCTTACAGAATTTAGTCAGGCCACCACCGGCGAATGGAATAATCATGTGCAATGGGGGTTGTGGGCAGATCTGCTGATCATAGCACCCGCCAGCGAAAACACGCTGGCCAAGATGGCAAACGGGCTTTGCGATAATCTGCTTCTTGCCACATATCTGTCCGCCCGATGCCCGATAGTTGTTGCACCAGCGATGGACGAAGACATGTGGCACCATGCCGCCACGCGGCGTAACCTGACGGGGTTGGCAAACGACGGGGTTCGTTTGGTGGAACCAGGTGACGGTGAACTTGCCAGCGGGCTGATTGGCCGGGGGCGTATGGCCGAGCCCGAAGCCATTATTGAATTTTTACAAACCCTACTGGTGTCGCACCCATCACTGGTTGGAAAAAAAGTTCTGGTAACGGCCGGCCCGACGCAAGAAGCCATCGACCCGGTTCGTTTTATTTCAAATCACTCCACCGGAAAAATGGGTTTTGCTGTTGCGGAAGAATTTGCCCGTGCGGGTGCGCACGTTCACCTGGTGGCAGGCCCCACCACTCTTCAGCTGAGGCATCCCCACGTGACGGTCGAGCGCGTGCAAAGTGCCGAACAGATGTGGCATGCCTGCGACCGGCAGTTTCACCAAACCGACATCGCTGTTTTTTCGGCCGCTGTGGCGGATTACACGCCAGCCGCTCCTGCAAAGCAAAAAATAAAAAAATCCACTGCCAGCCTGACTTTGGAGTTAGCCAAAACAGTCGACATTGCCGCCACATTGGGCAAGCGTAAAAGGCCCGGTCAGATCACGGTAGGCTTTGCACTCGAAACCGAACATGAAGAAGCCCATGCGCGGCAAAAGCTCGAGCGTAAAAACTTTGACCTGATTGTGTTGAATTCGCTCCGCGATCCCGGAGCCGGATTTGGAGGAGACACCAATCGTGTGAAGATCATCAATCGATTGAATGAGGTACAATCCTTTGATCTTAAATTGAAACGGGATGTGGCCCGCGATCTCGTACAAGCTGTTCTGGCCCTGCAACATGCGTAAACTGCTGATACTTTTTTGTATCGGGGCAATTTGCCCCGGCGTTACAGCGCAGGAATTGCTTAGCAAAGTCACTGTCAATGCCGAACGTATTGCCACGTCCGACCGCGGCATTTTTACGGATATGGAAAAGGCCTTTGCCCAGTTCCTCAACACCCGGAAGTGGACGAACGACGCGTACAAAGATCATGAGCGTATCACCTGCAATCTGTTTATCAACATCGCCGAAATGCC
>CANGUI010000324.1 GCA_947457025.1 Flammeovirgaceae bacterium
GAACGATTTGAAACTTATAAAACCCAGCCAATTGATCTGAGGCAAACTGACCGCCGGCTTCCATGCGGGCCAGGGTATTATCATACAGAAGGTCGGAAAACTCGTCTGTGGTTGGTTGAATAAATCGCTTACTTTTTTCATCATTGAACGAGGCTGGTAGCACGACCAATGGCGAGAGACATAAGAACTTCATCGACTCAGAAACAGGCACCGGCTCCTCCGGCTCAACACTTTCAGGCACAAGCAGCAGACTTCCAATGGCAATTTCTTTTTGGGCGAAAAGAATACCCAGCAGGTAATCCACAAATGGTTGCTCTGAGGCTGAAAAAACAAGCGTTACGCGGGCCGAAAAAAAGTGCAAACCCTTCCGGCTGATCTTTGTCTGCCCTTTGAGACCCGAAAAATTATATTGAGTATAGTTGAAATACGTCGGGTTTCCACCCATCACCAACAGCCCCTTAATTACCTGGGCCAATAAAAACTGGTGGTGGAACGGCACATACGCTCCCCGGTTTTGTAGTGTAAAGACGATGCGTAATCTCACACGCGTTACGATTGTGGGTTCAAAATCAAAAAAATAACCCCACGCAAAAATTGGGTTTTTCCTAAAATTAAGCTAAAGTATTAAAAATCAGTCAAATCAACAGTATGATCTTAACAAAAAAATTAATAAACAATCTCCCTATCCGACCTGCTATGATACTCAAAATCAGGCAGATGGAGCTACTCTCACATTCTTGCTGAGTTTCCGGCGTGGAGGTTGCAACCGGATCGCCTGCTGTTTTAAACGTCCGTTCTGCCTGGCCAAAAAAAGATCAATTCCACACAATTTTGGCTACTTTTCGTCAGCTACACGTTGAAGCGGAAATGCATTACGTCACCATCCTCTACTACATACTCTTTCCCCTCAACAGCTAACCGCCCAGCCTCTCGACAGCCTGCCTCCGAGCGGTATTTTTGGTAATCCGGAATCTTAATCACCTCGGCCCGGATGAAACCCTTTTCGAAGTCGGTATGAATAACGCCTGCGGCCTGCGGAGCCCGCCAGCCTTTTTGGATCGTCCACGCCCGAACTTCTTTTTCGCCGGCGGTAAAGTAAGTAATCAGGTGCAGCAAGTGGTATGCCGCCCGAATGAGTTTGTTCAGGCCCGAATCCGTAAGACCATACTCTTGCAGAAAAAGCTCCCGGTCGGCTGCATTTTCCAACTCCGCAATCTGTGCTTCAATGGCAGCGCACACCACCACCACCTCGGCATTTTCCTGCTGCACATGTTGACGCAGCGCCTCCACGTGCGCGTTGCCGGTCAGGACTGAACTTTCCTCAACATTTGCCACATAAATCACCGGCTTATCTGTCAGCAACTGCAAGTCAGCCACTGCAATTTTATCTTCCGGATCAACCTTTACCGTTCGCGCATTTTTGCCGGCCAAAAGTGCCGCTTGGTAGTGCAACAGCGTGGCAAGTTCTTTACGGGCCTTCAGATCGCCACTCTTGGCGCTGCGCTCCACTTTTGCTATCTTTTTCTCGACACTTTCCAGGTCTTTGAGTTGAAGTTCGGTATCGATAATTTCCTTATCGCCCACCGGATCTACTTTGCCATTCACGTGGATGATGTTGTCATTCTCAAAGCATCGCACAACGTGGGCGATGGCATCTACCTCACGGATATTGGCAAGAAACTGGTTGCCGAGACCCTCGCCCTTACTGGCTCCTTTCACCAGGCCGGCGATATCCACAAACTCGAAGGTGGTTGGAACTACCCGTTGGGGATGAACGAGATCCGACAAAATCCTCAGGCGGGGATCGGGCACGGAAATAACCCCCACATTCGGCTCAATGGTGCAAAATGGAAAGTTTGCTGCCTCGGCTTTGTTATTGGAAAGTGCATTGAAGAGGGTCGACTTCCCGACGTTGGGTAGGCCGACAATTCCGCATTTCAAACCCATAGTGTTTTGGCGCTAAAAAATAGGCGCGCAAGATATGACAAAAAAAGGTCCGGGGCTTGCCTTGGGGAAAACGGATAAGGTCTTATTCCCAGGTCAGTTCGGTATTCAACGGACCTGAGGTTGTCTCCTCCTGTTCCCGGCCATTCTCGAATTTGTTGAAATCCACACCCGGCATGAGTTCGTTCTTCACGTGGTTCATAGTGTTGGTGAGCGCCTCTGCAAATTTATGAAAGTCCTCCTTGTACAGGAAAATTTTGTGCTTTTCGTAGGTGAAGCCCTCATCATCTTTATTGTAGCGCTTCTTGCTTTCTGTGATCGTGAGGTAATAGTCGTTTGAGCGGGTGGACTTTACATCAAAAAAATAAGTACGCTTGCCCGCCTTCACGACCTCCGAAAATATCTCTTCGCGGCCGTTGTTCTTTTGATCTTCCACAGGGTTAGGTGGTTTGTATGTACTGATGTTCTTAGAACTAAGGTAAAGCGAAATAATTTTATAACCAACAGGTTCCATAAATAGGTGCCGTTTTCGTTTCTTGCTCATCGGCCTGTGGCCGTATATGTATGGCGCTAAATCGATTGATGAGTACCGAGGAGATCGGTGGGCTGTCCCTGGAATTGCTGGCCCGGCAATTGGTGGAGGGCTTTATTACCGGATTGCACAAGTCCCCTTACCACGGGTTTTCGGTGGAATTTGCCGAGCATCGCCTGTACAATGAGGGCCAGAGCACGCGCCATATCGACTGGAAGGTTTTTGCCCGTACCGATAAGCTTTTCACCAAACAATATGAAGAAGAAACCAATCTGCGCTGCTTACTGGCGCTGGATACTTCGTCTTCCATGTACTATCCGGTGGCCAACAAGGGCAAGCTGCGGTGGAGTATCCTGGCGGCTGCAGCACTTGCCCAGTTACTTCAAAAACAGCGTGACGCAGTAGGTGTGTGTTTCTTCCATGAAAAGATAGCTTCTAATTCCCCCATAAAATCAACGCGGGCGCATCTGCAAAAGCTCTTTCTGGATTTTGAAGCCGAACTGCGCACCGCGCCAGCCACGCGCCGGGCCAGTCAGGTAGCTGGGGCTATTCATGAAATTGCAGAAAAAACACACAAGCGTTCGCTGGTTATTCTATTCAGTGACATGTTCGACAGCGAGGCGGATACCGAGGCTATTTTTAAGGCCTTACAACACCTCAAACACAATAAGCACGAGGTGCTTCTCTTTCACGTGCAGGATCAGGCCACCGAAATGCTTTTTGATTTCCCCGA
>CANGUI010000325.1 GCA_947457025.1 Flammeovirgaceae bacterium
CCGCGCACATCTTCAATTGCACTGATTTTTTTGAGTTCGCCCATCCAATAGGTACCCAGAGACTCGGCATGGGCCATCAGGTGCTGCTGGTCGATGACCTCCAATACCGCCAGAGCCGCGGCACAGGCAAGGTAGTTGCCACCGAATGTTGTTCCAAGCATGCCACTCCAGGGCCGCAGATGGGGATTTATCAACACGCCGCCAACAGGAAAGCCGTTGCCCATACCTTTTGCAACGGTGATCAGGTCCGGACGAACACCGCTGTGTTGGTGCGCAAAGAATTTCCCGGTGCGTCCGTAGCCGGACTGCACTTCATCGAGAATCAACAGTGCGCCTGCCCGGCGGCAGGCAGCCTGAATTTTTTGCAGGAACTCCGCGGTCGGAACATGGATGCCACCCACTCCCTGAATGCCTTCAATCATCACAGCAGCAACGGACTCATCAACACCTGCCTCCAGCGCATCGAGATCGTTCCAGGGCAGAAACTCAACTGCATGCCCGGCGTTGAATGGCGCTACAATACGGGGATTGTCGGTAGCGGCCACCGCGCCAGAGGTACGCCCGTGAAATGCCCGGGAGAAAGCAATGACCTTTTTCCGTTTTGTTGCGAATGATGCTACCTTCAGTGCATTCTCATTTGCCTCAGCACCCGAATTGCAGAGAAAAAGCTGATATTCCGGATAGCCCGAAATACGGCCCAACTTGTCTGCCAACTCAACTTGCAGCGGGTTTTCTACGCTGTTTGAATAGAATGCAATCCGGTCAAGCTGATCTTTCAGCCGGTACACAAAATGTGGGTGATTGTGGCCGATGGAGATCACGGCATGACCTCCGTAAAGATCGAGGTACTTTTTTCCCTGTTTGTCAAAAATCCATGAGCCCGAAGCCTTTACGGGCTCAATCGGAAACAGGTTATATACGTCAAACAATTTCATCTTCAGCCGAGCTTTGGGTTCTTTTTTTGCACATTAATATCCAATCCCTTTTAGTTCCAACCCCACAACTTCCGGGAAGCCAAACATCAGGTTCATATTCTGCACGGCCTGACCACTGGCGCCCTTGAGCAGATTATCAAGTGCAGCATGAACTACGAGCCGATTACCTACCTGCTCCAGGAGAAGCAGGCATTTATTCGTATTCACCACCTGCTTCAGATCAATGGAGTGTTCCACCAGATGTGTGAAGGGGTGGCGCTGATAGTACACCTGAAACAGGTGTTGATTTTCCTCCGGCGTCAGGGTCGTTTGCATGGACATGCTGACAAAAATTCCACGGGTAAAATCTCCCCGCCAGGGTAGAAAATAAACGGCAGGCAGGCCAGGTTGAAGGACCTGCAGGGTACGGTTGATTTCGTCCAGGTGTTGATGGGCAAGCGTTTTATATGGAGAAATATTGTTTGCGCGCCAGGTGAAATGCGTGGACTCCTGCAACTTTTGTCCGGCTCCGGTCGAACCGGTTATCCCGGTAACATGCACTTCGGCAACTTGCTTTGCCTGCGCGAGTGGGAGTAATGTAAGTTGTATGGCGGTGGCAAAGCAGCCGGGATTGGCAATGGCCGTGGCGGTCCGGATTTTTTCCCGCTGAAATTCGGGTAACCCATACACGAACGTCCGATCCTGGGCCGTGTCGCCCAGCCGGAAGTCGCTGCCGAGATCGATGATGCGGGTAGCCGGATCAACCGGATTGGCGGCCAGCCACTTTTTACTTTCACCGTGCGCCATGCACAGAAAAAGCACATCTACCGGCTGACTATCACCGGTAAAGCGCAGTTCGGTTTCGCCTGCCAGATCAGCGTGTACGTCGGACACACGGCGCCCCACTTGGCTTTGGCTCAAGGCAAACGATACCGCAACCCGGGGATGGCGCAACAAGACACGTAACGTCTCGCCCCCGGTATAACCCGCCGCCCCGACAATACCCGCTGTTACCGTTTTACTCATTTTTATCGGCCTCCGCCTGCACCTGGTGATAAATCGCCACCTGGTTACCAAATATTTTTGTAAAGCCTTTTACGTCTTCGCCGCTCCAGCCCAGGTTGAGTTCACCATACTTCCCAAAGCGGGCCGACATCAGATCATATTTTGAATCAATACCATTGATGACAAACCGATACGGGTGGAGCGTGATGGAGACTTCGCCGGACACGTGCTGCTGGGTGCTGGCGAGAAAGGCCTCAAGGTCCCGCATAACCGGATCGAGGTATTGCCCTTCGTGCAACCAGTTTCCGTAAAACTGGGCGAGCTGATCTTTCCAACTCTGCTGCCATTTGGTTAATACGTGTTTCTCCAACGCATGGTGGGCCTTGATGATCAGCAGGGGGGCGGCTGCTTCAAAGCCAACACGCCCTTTGATCCCGATAATGGTGTCGCCCACATGAATATCGCGCCCGATTCCAAAAGGAGCTGCCATTGCCTGGAGGTGCTGGATCGCTTCCACCGGATGATCATATTCGCGGTCATTCACACCAAAAAGTTCACCCTGATTGAACTGAAGGCGAACTTCCTCGGGAGCTATTTTGGTAACCGGCGTAGGCCACGCTTCCTCCGGTAGCATACCCATCGATTGCAGCGTTTCGCGCCCTCCTACGGAAGTTCCCCACAACCCCTTGTTGATCGAGTAACGGGCTTTTTCCGCATTGAACTCCAGCCCCGCTGCGCGCAGATAATCAATTTCTGCCTCCCGGCTAAGCCGTTGGTCGCGTATCGGGGTGATGATCTCCAGGCCGGGCGCCAAAATCTGGATGACCATGTCGAACCGCACCTGGTCATTACCGGCGCCGGTGCTGCCGTGCGCTACCGCCCTGGCTCCGATCTCCCGGGCATAGCGCGCGGTCGCCAGTGCTTGTGACATGCGCTCTGCACTGACGCTGAGCGGATAGGTACCATTCTTCAAGACGTTTCCGAAAATCAGAAACTTCACCACGCGACTGTAATACTCACGCGTTTCATCTACGGTGCGGTGCGAAGCCACTCCAAGAGCATGAGCGCGATCTTCGATGGCACGGATTTCATCCGGACTAAAGCCACCCGTGTTGATCGTGAGCGTGTGTACCTCGTACCCTAACTCTTTCGCGAGATAACGCGCGCAATACGAGGTATCTAATCCTCCGCTGAAAGCCAAGACAACTTTTTTCATGTATCGGTGAGGTTAAATCCCCTGACTACCAGAAGAAAAGTACGCTTAAAAGCGAATTTTTCCTCGCTCCGGCG
>CANGUI010000326.1 GCA_947457025.1 Flammeovirgaceae bacterium
AGGCGCTGGCCCACAAATCCGGCAACAGCCTGCAGGAAACCGAAGAACTGCTGGCCCTAATCCACGTCATCCAGGCGGCACCTGCGGTAACTCCTCAGATGCTGACAGACCTTAACAAACGTATTGAACAATTTACCATTTAACCACTTGACACATGGACGAAGTATTCAAAAACCGGGTTGATCTCAGTCAGCTGAGCGAGCGCGTTCAACAAATTAAATCCGAGATCGCCAAGGTAATTGTCGGACAGGAAGCGCTTGTGGAGTTGATGATCACCGCCATTTTTTCGCGCGGCCACGTGCTCATCGAAGGTGTGCCCGGTGTTGCCAAAACCCTTGCGGCAAAGCTATTGGCCAAATCCATCGCTGCCCGATTCTCGCGGATTCAATTCACGCCCGACCTGATGCCTTCCGACGTACTGGGCACCTCCGTCTTCAATCCGCGGACAACCGAGTTTGAATTCCGCCAGGGCCCGGTATTTGCCAACCTCGTGCTGATTGATGAGATCAACCGTTCGCCTGCCAAAACCCAGGCTGCCTTATTTGAAGTGATGGAGGAGCGCCAGGTGTCTGTTGATGGCCGAACATACAGCATGAACGAGCCCTTCATGGTGCTGGCTACCCAAAATCCTATCGAACAGGAAGGTACCTACCGCCTGCCCGAAGCGCAGTTAGATCGTTTCCTTTTCAAGATTGCCGTTGGCTATCCCACTCTCGAAGAAGAAATCCGCATTCTGGCAGAAAATGGCCAGCAAGACCAAAAGGAACAGCTCGAGCGCGTTAACACCGTTCTTACATCTGCTGACATTCAGATGTGTCGGGAACTGGTCAGACAAATTCACGTGGAAGATAACCTCTTGAGCTACATTGCCCGCATCGCACAAGAGACCCGGTCCAACCCAGCCCTTTACCTGGGTGCCTCGCCCAGAGCCTCCGTGTCGTTACTCCATGCCGCCAGGGCACTGGCCGCCATCCGAGGACGCGACTTCGTTACTCCCGAAGATATCAAAACTCTCGCCGTTCCGGTTTTGCGCCACCGCGTGATGCTCACGCCCGATAAAGAAATGGAGGGCGTACAGGTTGATGAAATTATCCGACAGATTGTAAATAAGGTGGACGTACCGCGGTGAAGTTTTTCCGTTCGATATTTTTCAGTCCATTATTCTTCCAGTTGCTGGGGGCACTGGTGGCCACTGCCCTACTGGCCTTTTGGTTTGGCTGGCTGATGGCGGTGGTGAAAGTAGCGACCCTGTTTCTGGGCTTTCTCACGCTCATCGATATCCTGCTGCTATTTGCCAAGTCAAGCGGGATTATCGCCGGGCGAAAGTTGCCCGAACGCTTGTCGAACGGGGATGCAAACACCATTTGCCTGACGGTCACCAATACCTACTCCTTCCACGTGGAGACAGTAGTGATCGATGAACTGCCACCACAATTTCAGGAACGGAACTTCCACATCACCCTGAAACTGCCGCCGGGGCAAACGCAGACCATCACCTACACTGTACGCCCCGTGAAACGCGGCGAGTATCATTTTGGCGTGGTCAATGTATTGACGCAATCTCCTCTTCGGCTCGCCTCCCGTAAATCCAGGCATGAAGAACCGGGCATGGTTCCAGTTTACCCCTCCTTCATCCAGATGCGGAAATACGAAATCCTGGCCATCTCCAGCCGCCTGATCGATTCGGGAATCAAACGCATCCGCCGCATCGGACACAACCGCGAATTTGAACAGATCAAGCACTACGTGGCAGGCGATGATTCCCGCACCATAAACTGGAAAGCCACCGCCCGCCGGGCTGACCTGATGGTGAACAGCTACCAGGAAGAACGCTCTCAGCACGTGTATCTGCTCATCGACAAAGGCCGTACCATGCAGATGCCGTTTGATGGAATGACACTACTTGACTATTCCATTAACGCCGCACTTGCCCTCGCAAATATCGCCATGAAAAAATCCGATAAGGCCGGGCTGATCACCTTCCAGGAAAAAGTCAACACCCTGCTGCCGGCCAGCCGCATCAACAATCAATTGCGGCACCTCCTTGATGCACTCTACAATCAGCGAACGTCGTTTCGTGAAGCCGACTTCTCCGCCCTGTATTCCATTGTGCGCCGAAAGATCACCCAACGCAGCCTGCTCGTGCTTTTCACGAACTTCGAAACCGGATACGGTTTACAACGACAAATGCCGTTTCTCGCCAGCCTGGCCCAGCGCCACGTATTGGTGGTGATTTTTTTTGAAAATACCGAAATGCGCCACCTGTTGGATACACCAGCCCGATCGCTCGAAGAAATCTTCCACAAAGCTGTGGCCGAAAAATTCAGCTACGAGAAAAGACTGATTGTGAAAGAACTGCAGCAAAACGGCATCCATGCGCTGCTGACTACCCCCGCCAGGCTAACCATCAGTACCATCAACAAATATCTTGAGCTCAAAGCGCGCGGGGCCATTTAAGTAACGCCTCTGCAAACCAGGCAACCCTTCCTTCCTGTTACGCCCTCGAAGCGTGCTGTCAGCGAATACCCCGACTACTGGTGAAACAGCAGAGAGGACATGCACAGTGAAAAGGCAGCAGAGTTACTGGATGAGGTGCCCAGCAGCGAGTGCCCGGAGAAAATCAAGATTGACTTGAAGAAAAAGCTATCGAGGGCAGCCGAGGCCGGTTAACATTCAACAATGAATGTGATTGAGATTTTCGAACCCAATAATCGCAAAAGGCAGTAGCAGGCTCACTCCCGGATAAAAAACGAAATTTTTTTTTGCTGTTCTTGGCGTTCCGAAAGGAAGAATGGAAGGATGGCAGGCAGATCGGAAGTAACTAGCGTTATTCCAGTGGCTCGTTCCTATGTTCAGATCATACAGGCTAAGAAAAGTGTCGATGATAGCATTTGTCATATAACCGAAAAACTTCGATGAATTCCGTTAAAGAGCACAGAAAATAGTTAGAGGAGTTACTCAGTTGAAATTCAGCAACCGTAGGCGCGGAAAAAAGAATCCGCTAAATCTGCCTTCAAAACACCCGGTGAGCTACGTGTATCCAGCGTTATGAGCATGAGATTCACATCGCCGTCAATATGTGAACAGAAATAACTCTCCGATGCTCCCCCTGAAATGTGATCGTTTCAAGAGCAGCCATAACTCCCGAATTCCATCATTTTTTATCGAAAAGAACCACCACTATTCTCGTACACG
>CANGUI010000327.1 GCA_947457025.1 Flammeovirgaceae bacterium
GAACCGGACGCAATTTTGCAACTTGATCGCTCAGACGTAAAAGAGCTGAAAAGCGATTTTGGTGACCCGCGTGTAGATTCCCTGCTCAACCGCCTGCCCCGGGATCCTGACGATGAAGATCAGTTTTTATTATCACAGCAAACACTCGATTCACTTGACCTCGCGATTCCCCGCAAAAGCAAGTTTAACCTGAACTTAAGTCTCGGGGATGTTGAATACGAAACGGTAGCTGAATATGACTCGGCACAACAAGCGCTTCCGGATGCGGCGCGCGCAGGCTGGTTTGAGCGGAAGATACAAATACGGGAAATTCAACTCAACCAACGTTACCATAGTAAGAACCGGAACTTTGGCAGTGATGTAAAGCACGTACTTTTGGATAACAGCTCGAAATTGATCTTTTTCCGTTCGCCGGTATTTGCCCTGCTGTTCAAACTGCTGTATCAGTCCAAAGGATTCTTTTACAGTGAACATCTGGCATTCTCCATTTGTTACTATAACTTCGTATCCCTGGCCGCATCCACACAATTGTTGTTGAGCATGGCGCCCAAGTTGACATGGTACGCTACGTTGGTGGGCTTTTGGATGGTATTGTACCTGTTGTTTGCCGTGAAATGTGTGAACGATCTCAGTTGGAGAAAAACGGTTGCAAAATTTTTGGTGTTCGATGCATTGTTTCTGACTACTTTGCTCACAGTTTTCACCATCAGCATTTTTTGGATGAAAGTCCTTTTCATCTAGCCATGTTTGAAGCGAACTCACCGCTGGCAGAACGCATGAGGCCTTCACGCCTGGAGGACCTCGTGGGGCAGCAACATCTTGTTGGCGACAGTGGCATTATCCGCAAAGCGATTCAAACCGGCAATGTGCCGTCCATGGTTCTCTGGGGTCCGCCCGGGGTAGGCAAAACCACGATCGCTAACATCATTGCCAATGAAGTAAAGCGGCCATTTCATGTGTTAAGCGCCGTGAGCGCGGGTGTAAAAGATGTGCGCGAGGTAATCGAAAGAGCCAGGCACACCACCCGTGCGATTTTGTTCATCGATGAAATTCACCGCTTCAATAAGTCGCAGCAGGATGCACTGCTCGGAGCGGTGGAGAAAGGAACCATCACGCTAATCGGGGCTACAACAGAAAATCCTTCATTTGAAGTGAACGCGGCGCTGCTCTCGCGGTGCCAGGTGTACGTGCTCAAATCTTTAGGCGAGGATGATTTACTTCGTCTCGTCCGGCAGTCGTTGCAGAATGATTTGAAACTGAAAGGCCGCCATCTCGAACTACGGGAAACTGCGGCGCTGTTCAACATTTCCGGCGGTGATGCCCGCAAGGTGCTGAATCTGGTGGAGTTAATCTGTGATTCCGTTTCGGGCGATATAACCCTCACGGATCAATTGGTGATGGACGTGGCCCACAAGCACATTGCGCTGTACGACAAAAGCGGAGAGCAGCATTACGACATCATCTCGGCTTTTATCAAATCCATCCGAGGCAGTGACCCAAACGCTGCCTTGTATTACCTTGCCCGGATGATCGAAGGTGGCGAAGACGTCAAGTTCATCGCCCGCAGGCTTGTGATTCTGGCATCCGAAGATATCGGGAATGCCAATCCGACGGCACTCGTGCTTGCCACCAGCACATTTCAGGCGGTTACGCTCATCGGCTATCCGGAAGCACGCATCGTCCTGGCCCAGTGCACAACCTATCTGGCCTGTTCATCAAAAAGCAACGCCAGCTATGCGGCGATTGAAAGTGCCCTCGCTGCGGTACGCGAAACCGGTGATCTTCCGGTTCCCCTTTCGCTTCGCAATGCGCCTACGAAACTGATGCGGGAGCTGGACTACGGCAAGGGCTATCAATATGCGCACGGTTATGTGGACAATTTTGCCAACATGGAGTTCTTGCCGGACACAATCCAAAGTACACGTTTCTTTGATCCGGGCCGGAATCCGCGTGAAGCGGAACTTCGGGAGTACTTGAAAAAATTATGGGGAGATAAATACGGCTATTGATTTGAATCACCAACGACTTCTTCTTGAATATTCAGCCGGGTGGATCCTGGTGTGCTTCGCAGTTGGCATTGCGTATGCCTGGCTATTGTATACCGCCAAAACACCCTGGTCGATGCGGGTGAACCGTGCGCTGGCGATCGCACGGGCCATGTTGGTGAGTTTGCTCGCGTTGCTGTTGTTGGGGCCGCTGTTGAAATGGGTACGCAGCGAATCCGAAAAGCCTGTATGGGTGATGCTCATTGATGATTCGCGTTCGGTGCGCGATGGGGCTGGTGATGCTGCACTTGAAACCGTGCGTGCAAAATTGTCGGCTGTAAGCGGAAAGCTGGCAGCAGGCGATTACGAAATGGAACAGCGCACACTGTCGGGCAGTGATTCCCTCACGTTCAACCATGATCACTCTGATCTTGCTGGTGCCTTTCGGAAAATTCAAAACGACTTCGAAGGGAAAAATCTCGCCGGTGTAATCCTCCTCTCGGATGGCGTGTACAACAGTGGCAGTTCCCCGCTGTATCTCGACTACCCCACACCCGTACACACGGTCGGCCTGGGTGATACGACGGCGCGCCCGGATCTGGCAATTCGCACCGTGGCCTACAATAAAGTTGTATACCAGGGCAACCGGTTTCCGGTACGGGCTGAAGTATTGATCACACGTGCGCCGAATGTGCCGGTTATTGTGCGGGTGCGTAAGGGAGGCCTTCTCCTGGCCTCGCAGACAAAAAATAGTTCGGAAGAGTCCTTACTTGTAGTTGATTTTGAATTGGAAGCCCGTGAGAAGGGATTGCAACGACTCGAGGTGGAAGTGGAGCCGCTCGTACATGAGCGAAATCTGCAAAACAACCGCTACACATTGTTCTTCGAAGTGGCGGACGGCAAAAAGCGCGTTGTGTTGGTCGCTCCGGCACCGCATCCCGACATCAAAGCACTTGAGGCTGTACTGCAGGCCCAAGCCAACTATGATTGGATCGTTCACATTCCCGAGGTGAAACCGGCCCCGGCCGGGTGGGAAAACGGTACCATTGACCTGCTGATTTTACACCAGGCGCTCGACCCGAAAATGGTGCCCGTGTTACAACAATGGAAAAATTCTCCGGTTGGCATCTGGCTGATTACCGGTCATGAAACCAACCCGCGCTTGTTCGCTGCGCAGGGGTTACCATTTGTTTTTGAAAATAGCGC
>CANGUI010000328.1 GCA_947457025.1 Flammeovirgaceae bacterium
AATCACCGCCTGGATATCAGACGACGGGAATAAAATACCCGTGAAAATTCAGGCGAAAATGTTCATCGGGAGTACAGGAATTGAGTTGATTGGCTTCCGTGGCCTGCGCAATCAACTCCGGCTGGTCTTTTAGCTTGCCGGGGCCTGGCAACGTATCCTGCTGCTCAAATTCCCGCCGGATAACCAATCAGGTTCTGAAAAAATCTACCTTTGAGTTCACAACCTAACCCCCGTGACTATGTTGAAAGAATTCAAATCCTTTGCCATGCGTGGCAATGTGGTTGACTTGGCGATCGGTGTGATCATCGGTGCCGCCTTTGGCAAAATCGTCAGTTCTTTTATTGATGATGTGCTTACCCCGTTGCTATTAAAGCCGGCATTAGATGCTGCGAACCTGACGAAGCTGGAGGAACTGACCATCTTCGGTACGGTCAAGTACGGCACATTCCTCTCCGCGGTATTGAATTTTCTGATTGTGGCATTCGTGTTGTTTCTGATTGTGAAGGCCATGAATGTTGCAAAGGCCAAAGACGAAGCGCAACCACCGGCGCCGGCACCGCCTCCGGCGGATATTCAACTGCTGACGGAAATCCGCGACCTGCTCAAAAAATAGTATGTTTACCCCCGATGATCAGTCGGGGTTTTTTTTTGATGTGGTGCCTGCTCGTGAATCCATTTGCCTTTGGGCAGGTGGGGTCTTGGACAGTACTTTCCGCCAAAGTAGGGCTTTCCCCTCGGTGGTCGGTTTTTGGCGAAGCGCAACTCCGTTCGACCAGTTTTTTCCAGAACTTTCATTATTATGAATACAAGGGCGGAGGCACCTTTCATGTTGATAAGAATTTTTCTGTGGCGCTGGCGGCAGGCCGGTATACCACATTTCAACAAGGGGGCAACTTCCTTGAGCCTGAGGTCAACGATGAGTTCCGACTCTGGCAGCAACTCGTGGTGAGTGAGTACCTTGAGCGCATCCGGATTGAGCACCGTTACCGGCTGGAACAGCGGTGGACCAGCACAGGCTTCCGCACCCGTTACCGATTTCGGGTGAATGTAACCGTACCCCTCAACCAACGAAAACTGGAACCGGGTGTGTGGTACGTCTCCGCCGGGAACGAAGTGTTTCTCACCGACCGCCCCACATACTTTGAGCGGAACCGGTTTACACTCGCGATCGGCCAACAGGTTACCCACCAGCTTACCTGTTATGCCGGATACGTGTATCAGTTCGACTATCGTACCGACAATGAGACGGGCATTCGTTTTTTTCAGGTTGGCTGTCAGTTCGACTTTAAGCGTCCTTCGGGCCGGGAGCAGATTCCTTCCCAGCAGGATTAGTCAGCCACCGGTAGCGTTTTTCACTTTGTGTCCACTGGAACCAGCCAAATGCAAGAAAACCGGTGATCAGCCAGATCGGAACACCTACCGCAACCCGCTCCCACGTTAGTTGTCTATCGAAAAGAAAATACCCAAAAAGCAGTGAGCCAACAAAACTCATCGTGCCAAACAGACCGGCCCCATAATAAAGGCTATACCGCCAGCGCCCGAGTTTGCTCTTGGGTGCCCAGTAGGCGATAAATCTTTCGTCCTGGGATTTCATCTCTCAAACCGTTTAGCTACCACCAACTCCTTGCTGCCGCTTGTGTATTGGTAAAATCCGCTGCCGCTTTTGATGCCCTTGTGGCCGGCTTGCACCATGTTCACCAGCAAGGGGCAGGGAGCGTACTTGGGGTTGCCCAGTCCGTCATGCAGCACCCGCAAAATGGCCAGACATACATCAAGGCCGATAAAATCTGCTAATTGCAATGGGCCCATGGGGTGGGCCATTCCCAATTTCATGACGGTGTCGATTTCCGGTACACCGGCTACACCTTCATAAAGAGCATAGATGGCTTCATTGATCATGGGCATCAGAATCCGGTTGGCAACAAAGCCGGGGTAGTCGTTCACTTCTACCGGTACTTTGTCAAGCTGTTGCGAAAGCGCCATGATGGTGGCCGTTACCTCGGAGCTGGTGTCATACCCGCGGATAACTTCCACGAGTTTCATCACCGGAACTGGATTCATAAAATGCATGCCGATCACCTGCGCGGGGCGCTTTGTGGCAGCGGCAATCCGAGTAATGGAAATCGAAGAGGTGTTCGAGGCAAGTACGGCGCCAGGCTTGGCAAGAGCATCCAGGTCAGCGAATATTTTCAACTTCAGGTCGGTGTTCTCGGTGGCAGCCTCAACTACCAGGTCGGCATCCCGAACACCCTCACCCAGTTGAGTCGTGGGCACGATCCGCGTAAGCGCATCCCTTTTTTGCGCTTCCGTAATCACTCCCTTCTCCACCTGCCGTCCCAGATTCTTTTCAATGGCGGCCATGCCCCGCTTAAGTGAGGCTTCAGAGACATCCGTCAGCGAAACCGAAAACCCGTGTTGCGCAAAAACGTGCGCAATGCCATTACCCATGGTGCCCGAACCGATCACGGCTATGTTCTTCATGAAAATCTGTATTTTCGAAGGCAAAGATAGAAACCCGGAGGTGAAAAAAACCAGGCCTATACGTTTATCCTCGCGCTGGCTCGGCCCGTGGAAGCATTTCACGTTTGCAATCTACCTGGCTTTTATGATTGCGGTTTCATTTTCGTTCCTGCACGATGCCAACTCCGGCGGCGAGTGGCTGATGGGTATCGGCATGTCGGGCCTGTATGCCTTTGGTGTTGTCGCGCTCTGGCGGATTTCCGGCAAACTGCAACAACTCAGCTTTGATGACCGATTTGCCTATGTGCAAATGAAAGGCCATGAATTACTCATCCCACTCGAAAATATCAAAGACGTGGAACTCAAGACCATATTGGGCACCTACGAAGTGACGCTGCACCACCCTGAACAGTTTGGCCGGTCGTTCTTTTTCAAGATCTCTCTGCTATATCCCCTCAACCATAAGCGGAAGGAGGAACTGGTGGATCGCTTTTGGGAAGCTGTTGAGAAAGCTAAAAGGTACCGGGAAGTACTCCGCCCGAATACGCTGCTGAGCTGACCTTACCTGCCGTAGGTTGCCCGCTCGGCCGCAGGTGCGACATCCAACCTCAGAATGTCTTTCGGATCATCGCACAATACGGCCCGGTCCGTGTACAACCCGATGGGGCCTTTCACGAAATGCGGGGGGTGAAAGAGAATTTCCAGTACGTCCTGCTCTGCGTA
>CANGUI010000329.1 GCA_947457025.1 Flammeovirgaceae bacterium
TATGCTGCAACATCTTTTTCCGGAGCCCGATCAGGTTCCCGAAGCCCACCGTATTCCCGCCTTTATTGAGCAACGCGAATACCTGATTGGTGGCGTGTTAAAAAAATGGGGAGGTACCCAAAATGCGGTCTTTAGTCCGGTGTACATCAAAACGCCTGACGGGCCGGCACCAAAAGCGATTGGCAGTACGCCACTCCTGACGAAAATGGAGGCTTTGGAAGCACTTGATGCAGCCGTACGCGCCTATGATCTGGGTCATGGCGAGTGGCCGCTGATGAGTGTGTCGGACAGAATTGCGCATGTAGAAGACTTTCTTCAGCGCATGCGCGAAAAACGAACGGATGTTGTGCGGCTACTGATGTGGGAGATCGGCAAGACATTGAAAGATTCGGAAAAGGAATTTGACCGGACATGCGATTACATCGGGGATACCGTCCGCGCCCTGAAGGAACTGGACCGCAACTCGGCCAAGCTGGTGGAAGAACAGGGGTTTATGGCGCAGATCAGGCGTGTACCGTTAGGCGTGGCACTGTGTATGGGGCCATTTAATTACCCGCTTAATGAAACCTTTACCACCCTCATTCCGGCACTGATCATGGGGAACACGGTCGTTTTTAAGCCCGCGAAATTCGGGGTGCTCCTCATTCAACCCTTATTGGAGGCCTTCCGCGATAGTTTCCCCACTGGGGTGGTGAACATTATTTACGGTCGCGGCCGTGAGACAGTAGGTGCCCTCATGGAGACCGGGAAGATCGATGTCTTTGCTTTTATTGGCACTAACAAAGGAGCCAACGATTTAAAGAAGCTGCACCCCAAACCGCATCGGCTGAAATCGATCCTGGGATTAGATGCGAAGAACCCCGGTATTGTGCTGCCGGATGCAGACCTGGATAATGCGGTGGCCGAGTGTGTAACCGGCTCACTATCGTTCAACGGGCAGCGCTGCACCGCATTGAAGATTCTGTTTGTTCATCGGAGCGTTGCGGATGTTTTTCTGGAAAAGTTTCTGGCCGCAATACGGCAATTAAAATGGGGTATGCCGTGGGAGCCCGGTGTGAGCCTCACCCCCTTGCCAGAACCGGGAAAAACAGACTATCTATCTGGCCTTGTATCGAATGCGCGCCAGCATGGTGCACGTGTAATGAATGAAAATGGCGGCGCCGTTTTTCATTCGTTTTTTTATCCAGCTGTGTTGTATCCGGTGAACGAAAAAATGGCTGTCTTCCATGAAGAGCAGTTTGGACCGGTGGTACCGGTAGCGGTTTTTGATGACGAGGCCGACGTGATTCGCTACGTGGTGAACTCCAATTTTGGCCAGCAGGTGAGCATCTTTGGAAATGACTCGGCACAGGTGGCGCGGTTGATGGATGCGTTTGTCAACCAGGTGGGCCGGATCAACCTGAACACACAGAGCCAGCGGGGTCCGGATTCATTTCCCTTCAACGGGCGTAAAGACAGTGCCGAAGGCACATTATCCGTGGCCGATGCACTCCGGGTGTTCTCGATCCGAACCGTGGTGGCAACCCGGGCGAGTGATGGCAACAAACAAATCATCAACCGGATCATCCGCAATCGCGAGTCGGGATTTCTCAGCACGGACTATATCCTCTAAGGTTCAGAAGTCGGGCTGTTGCCGGTAATCGCGGAAGGATTGCAGGCGCTGATCTTTTGCCGATGTGATTCGTTGTGTTTCGGGTAGCTCCCAGTTGATGGCGAGGTCAGGGTCGTCATAGCGAATGCCACTGTCGTGTGGCTGGCTATAGAATTGGTCGCATTTGTACAGCACGTGTGCATCCTCGCTCAGCACCACAAAACCATGGGCGAATCCTTTCGGGATCAGCAGTTGGAGTTTGTTTTTATCGGAGAGGCGCACCGAATATGACTGGCCGAAGGTGACGCTTCCGTGCCGCAGGTCTACGGCCACGTCTAAGATTTCACCGCGTAACACCTGTACCAGTTTGGTTTGAGCAAACGGCGGCCGTTGGAAATGCAGGCCGCGCAATACGCCCCGTGATGAGAGAGACTGGTTATCCTGTACAAAATCCGCATCAATACCCAGCCGATGAAATGTAGCTTTGTTATAGGATTCGAAGAAAAATCCACGGCTGTCGTACAACACATGTGGTTGCAGCACCTGCATGCCTTCGAATTTTGTTCGGATAATCTCCATAGGTGCAAAGGTAATGGATACTATCCACCTAGTACGAGGCCAAGCAATAGTCCGGCGAGGATGATGCTCCAGGCAGGCAGGCGAGTAAATAACTGCAGGCAGAATGTACCGATGGTGAGGCCATAGGTAGCCAGGGTGCCGGGCAGCGGCTGAAATAGAACAACGGCTGCCGCAGCCACAAGCCCCACGTTGGCAGCCAGTATGCCTTCGAGCGATGCGCGAATCGGGCGGAATTTTTTCAGACTGTCCCAAACCCGAATCATGAAAAAGATCAAAAATGTGCCAGGTAAGAAAATTCCGGCTGCCGACATGATGGCGCCCAGGATTTCACCGCCAACACCGTGCTCGCGCATGGCGAGGGCACCAATGTAGGAGGAAAATGAAAAAACGGGCCCGGGAACTGCCTGTGCCAGCGCATAACCTGACAGAAACTCCTGAGCTGACAAATATTGTTTGGGGGCGTATTGAACAAATTCGGTGAACAGCAGGGGCGTGAGCACCTGGCCTCCGCCGAAAATCAAACTACCGTTGCGGTAAAAATTTTCGAAGAGGCGCACCGGGAGCGCTTTGGTGAGACCACCGATAACAGCTGCGAGGATAAACACACCTGCCCAAAGGGCAAAATTCGCCCACTTGATTTCCATTTTCTTTTTTTCCTGTCGCGGATGGCGTTTGTAGTTGAAGGCCGTGATGACCCCGGCCACACACAGCGTAATGGGGAACACAAACGGAGTCTTGATGAGGTAGGAAGCAATTGCCGCCGCGAACATGATCGCTATGCCTGCCCACGTGGTAACGGTCTTCATGCCCATGGAATAGGCCGTGTATGCGATGAAGCCCACCGCCATCGGCTGGATGAATCGCGTGAACGTCAGCGAAATTTGTTTAGCATCCAGACTTGCCACCAGAATGCCCGTGCCGGTCATGATGATCAGCGAAGGCAGGATCCAAATCAGTAGCGTAAGGTAGGCGAGTTTGGCTCCGCCCA
>CANGUI010000330.1 GCA_947457025.1 Flammeovirgaceae bacterium
CTAAATTATTTAGCAAACATGGCAACTGCAACACTTCGCCTGCATAGTGCCAGATTTTTTCGATGACCTCCGGGGCTGGGTAGAAAAACACGCACGAGGTGATTAAGTCCGGATAGAACAGAATCTGTGCGCCAAACACTTTGGTACCGGACAAGGAGGAAAAGGAGATTTTTTGCGAAAGCAAAAGGTTGCTGGTCAGAACGCCCGAACCGCTCCGTACCCACTCTTATCAGACTGATTACCGGTTTTGTGTTGTTGAATTGGCGTCAGACACAAAGAATTTCAGGGGTGTTTGGCACGCTGGTACGCTAATTGGCTTAATAAAAGAAAAAAGAGATGACATCCACTCCATTTCACCGGGTAATCCAGCGCAAGCCAATCCTCAAGGTTGCGCTTGCTCACGAGGTGAGCGTGGCGCATGTACCGGCTTCTTGCCGGGTTCACGAGGTACCCAATGGCATGAAGATGCAACTCAAAAAACGCCTTTTCATTGAAATTTGGCATCTTTTTAAGTCCTCTGGCTGGATGATAGAAAGGTTATCCTGGTTTCTTCGCCGGCAACTGTCTCTCCCTGCCTGGCTCTTCTTTTCGTCCGGACACATCGCCACTCTCCGGAAATTTGAGTACGGGCTAGTGCCCCGTACGACTCATCGAGAGTTCCCGAATCTGGAAAAATGTGTCTTTAAAATGGAAAAATGGAGATGAAATTGGCTTACTTCATTGATGCGAGTGCATCCTATCAGGAAATGATTCGGCAGCAAATGCAGCAACTTGGCTTCGAAGTGCGGAGTTTCGTGTCTGTCAGCGAATGTCTGCGTGCCACAGAGAAAAAACCAGACCTGATTCTGTTGAGCCAGCAACTGAAGAACAATGAGAAAGGCATCGACTACCTGCGCCAGGTTCAACACAAAAACAAGAATGTACCGGTTGTGATGCTTTCCAACGAAGGCGACGTGTACACAGGATCGGAAGCCCTGAAAATGGGTGCTATGGATTACATCGAGAAAAATGGGGCTGTGCTTGTACGGTTGCGCACGGCTATCGACAACATACCCGCGTTCATCAAGCGGGAGAAGCGCAAAAAGTTACTGCGTTGGTTGGTGTTGCTTGTTATTATTGCCCTGATCGGACTCGCTTTATTGATGTCTGGTACGATCTGATCACATGCAGAAGAAACCCACAATATTCCGCCACTGGGTATATTTAAGGATGCTTATTTTTTTCAAAACTGCTAAAAACCTAAGGCACGCGACTTCCACTTCTGAAGCGTCTGGTTAATAATCTACATCCCAAGAACCACCTAAACTAAGCTACCTGATCCCATTTTTTTGAGTTTGACGGGCGAGGCAGATCCACTAATTTTCCCTATTTGCGGCAGTGATAACGTAACCGCCTAATTATCGCCTGATGGCATGATGAAGACACCCCGTTGAATGGGTGGCAGACAGTTTTTCGGTATGCAGGAGCATGTCATGGAGAGTGATTTTCGATATTTTGATTTAACAACACAGTATCAAAATATTTATAATCAATTATTTATAATCAAAAAATTACAGTCAATACACGGCTGCTTACAGAAAAATTGGTAAAATGCGTTGTTGTGTCATTTTGCCATAAAATGGCGGTGAACATAACGTGCGCTGACATTTTTTATCATCTTTGCGCGCCATTCACGAACTTCTGTCAGGTATTTGGCTTTTGGCACAGAAATCGAGTGAGGAGGTTGGATTTATTCCTATTTCATTTTAATTTATTTAACCACATATGTCGAAGATCAATTTCAAACCCAATGAGGACCGCGTTCTGGTGGAACCGGCTCCCGCTGAAACCAAAACTGCTTCTGGTATCATCATCCCGGACACGGCGAAAGAAAAACCGCAAAAGGGGAAAGTGATCGCTGTAGGCGAAGGTCTGAAAGATAAGCCGGTAACCGTGAAGGTGGGCGATCACATTCTGTATGGCAAGTATTCCGGTACAGAAATCAACATTGATGGTAAGGAATACCTCATCATGCGCAACTCGGATATTTTCGGAATCATTTAACACGCAAAAACAGAACAACTAATCTCAATAGAAATATGGCTAAAGAAATAACATTCGATACCTCTGCCCGCGACAGGCTGAAGAAAGGCGTAGATAAACTGGCAGATGCAGTGAAGGTGACTCTTGGTCCCAAAGGCCGCAATGTCATTCTTGACAAGAAATTTGGGGCTCCTGCCGTAACGAAAGACGGAGTTTCCGTGGCAAAAGAAATTGAGTTGAAAGACCCGATCGAAAACATGGGCGCACAGCTCGTGAAGGAAGTCGCTTCCAAGACAGCCGACGCCGCTGGCGATGGTACCACCACTGCCACTGTTCTCACCCAGTCGATCGTGACCCACGGTTTGAAAAACGTAGCCGCCGGCGCTAACCCGATGGATCTGAAGCGGGGCATCGATAAGGCGGTAGTAGTCGTAGTAGAGCACCTGCAAAAGCAATCAAAGAACATCAAAGGCAATCAAGAGATTTCCCAGGTGGCTACCATCTCGTCAAACAACGACACTGAGATTGGTACCATGATCGCTACTGCGATGGAGAAGGTAGGTAAAGATGGCGTGATCACGGTGGAAGAGGCAAAAGGTACGGAAACCGAAGTGAAGACGGTAGAAGGGATGCAGTTCGACCGCGGATACCTCTCCCCTTACTTCGTTACCAATACGGAGAAGATGGAGGCTGACCTCGATAATCCCTACATCCTGATCTACGATAAGAAGATTGCTTCCATGAAAGAGTTGCTTCCGGTTCTCGAGGCAACAGCCCAAACCGGCAAGCCGCTGGTGATCATTGCCGAGGAAGTTGAAGGCGAAGCATTGGCCACCCTGGTGGTGAACAAGATTCGTGGCGCCCTGCGCGTGGCTGCCGTGAAGGCTCCTGGCTTTGGAGACCGCAGAAAAGCCATGCTGGAAGACATTGCAATCCTGACGGGTGGCAAAGTCATCAGCGAGGAAACTGGCATGAAACTCGAAGACGCCCGCCTGGAATTCCTGGGCCGCGCCGAGAAAGTTAACATTGATAAAGACAATACCACGATCGTGAACGGGTCGGGCAAGAAGGCGGATATTCAGGGTCGGATTGCTCAGATTAAAGCCCAAATCGAGACGACCACTTCGGACTAC
>CANGUI010000331.1 GCA_947457025.1 Flammeovirgaceae bacterium
AGGTATTTTTGAATGGGAAGCAGTACGCGACCTCACGCAACAACTTTTCTCGTCAAACCCCGGCGATGTACATGCGCGCGTCTGGGCGCTCGTGGTGTTTCAAGTATGGTGGAAGCGCTATGGCCGCAGCTGACGTAGATCTAAAAAAAATTTACTTCCGCTCCTTTGCCCAGGTATCGCGCAGTGTAACGGTACGATTGAACACCAACCGAGTTGGTGAGCTGTCGGAATCAAGGCAGAAGTATCCCATCCGCAGAAATTGGTAGGGCTCTCCGGTTTGAGCCTGTTTCAGCGACGGCTCGGCATACACGGTTTTTATGTTGAGTGAATCCGGATTCAGGTAGTTTTTGAAATCGCCTTCGGCTTCGCCCAGATTTTCTACATTGAACAGGCGGTCGTACAGGCGCACGTCCACGGGTACCGCTTGTGCGGCGCTCACCCAGTGGAGGGTTCCTTTGACCGGAATGCCAGATGTGTCGGACCCGCTCTTGCTCTCCGGAATGTAGCTGCAATGCACTTCGGTTACCGTTCCATCAGCATCTTTCAACACGGACTCGCACCGGATGATGTACGCACTCTTCAGACGTACCATCTGGCCGGGGGCCAGGCGGAAAAACTTTTTGGGCGGCACTTCCGTAAAGTCATCGCGCTCAATATAGAGTTCGCGGGCGAAGGGCATCGTGCGGGTGCTGCCGCTGGGATCTTCGGGATTATTTTCGCTCTGTAAATCTTCCTGCTGGCCGGCCGGGTAATTGGTGATCACAATTTTCAACGGATCGAATACCACCATCCGGCGCTGGGCCACCTTGTTCAGATGTTCGCGTACGCAGAATTCCAGCAGGCCGATGTCGATCAGATTATCGCGCTTCGCTACGCCCACGCGATCGCAAAAATCACGGATTGCCTCCGGCGTGTAGCCGCGCCGGCGCAAACCGCTGAGCGTCGGCATCCGGGGGTCATCCCAGCCCGATACATGCTTTTCGTTGACGAGCTGCAACAACTTGCGCTTGCTCATCACCGTATAGGTTACGTTCAATCTGGCAAACTCGTACTGCCGGGAGGGGTAGATGTCCAGTTTTTCGATGAGCCAGTCGTACAACTCACGGTGCGGAATGAACTCCAGCGTACAAATACTGTGTGTAATGCCTTCGATCGAATCACTCTGACCATGTGCGAAATCGTACATGGGATATATGCACCAGCGGTCTCCGGTACGATGGTGGTGGGCATGTTTGATGCGATATAAAATCGGATCGCGCATGTGCATGTTTGGGTGGGCCATGTCGATGCGGGCACGCAATACTTTTTCGCCGTCCTGGTATGCGCCATGTTTCATGGCATCAAAGAGTTTCAGGTTTTCTTCAATTGGTCGGGAGCGGCAGGGGCTGTCGGTTCCGGGAGCGGTCGGAGTTCCTTTTTGGGCCGCAATTTCTTCGCTTGAACTGTCGTCAACGTAGGCGAGCCCTTTTAGGATCAGTTTCACCGCAAACCCATAGAGCTGGTCGAAATAGTCGGACGCGTAGAATTCATTCGCCCACATAAAACCAAGCCAGCGAACGTCCTCCTTGATGCTATCCACATATTCTGTTTCTTCGGTGCTGGGGTTGGTGTCGTCAAAGCGCAGGTTGGTCTTTCCGCCATAGCGGATGGCCAGGCCAAAGTTCAGGCAGATGCTTTTGGCATGCCCGAGGTGCAGGTAGCCGTTTGGTTCGGGTGGAAACCGGGTGAGGATCGAGCCATACCGCCCCTCCCTCAGATCACGCTCAATGATTTCCTCTAAAAAATTCAGTGCTTTTTCGTCTGCCATACCGCGTATACGATCGCAAAGGTAAAAACCAAATCGACAACTCGGTTGCCGACGGGTGGGCCGGTGATCAATCTTCCGGATAGGGGATGAATACGAAATTGGTGAACTCCTCATCCACCACAAACAGGCAGCAATACTCGTCCGGGTCTTTATAGGTGTTTTTGAAATCTTCTTCCTTTTCCCTTGCCACCAGTTCGCGCTGCACAAATTCATCGAGGAACGAGGCGTAATAGTTCCACTCCAGGTTCATCAGCTCCCGCTCGAACAGAACTTGTCCGATGGGGATTGGTTGCCTTGAAATCACGAAAATCGGGAAAGCAAAACCCGCTTTGCGAATCTGGTAAGAAGATTCACGCAGGTTGTCGGAAACTTTTACGAAGTCCTGGGAAATGGTACCCAGATATTTCCCACTCAATTCCGGATCGTTGAACATGATAGCATAATCAAGCCACTAAAATAATAATCCGCCGCGGGTTTCAGCTGTACGAAAGGATTGAGCTACTTTGGGGCAAATTGATGTCTATGCGAATTACCTGTCTGCTGCTATGCCTGTCTGCCCTTGCGGGAGCTCAGCCCACAACCCCGGCACAACTGGAACAATCCTACCAGCACCGACGGACGCTGGCGGCGGCTTCGATCCTAAAAAACTATCCGGTCCGACACATCGGCCCCACGTTACGGGGTGGCCGGATTGTGGATATTGAAGTCAATGCAGACAATCCAAAAGAATTCTTTGTCGGGTACGCCTCGGGCGGCATTTTTCGTACGCGGAACAACGGCATCACGTTCGAGCCCATTTTCGATCACCAGGATGCCCTCGGCATTGGTGATTTTGCCCTCGCCGCCAGCAACGCCAATGTACTCTATGTGGGTACGGGTGAGAAAAACAGCAGTCGCTCCAGCTATGCCGGAAGCGGGGTGTATAAAACAACTGATGGCGGTAAGAGCTGGCAGCACCTGGGTCTTACCGGTACGCATCACATCAGCCGCGTAATCGTTCATCCGAAGAATGCTAATACCGTGTGGGTAGCTTCGTTGGGTGCGTTGTATTCGAACAATCCCGATCGCGGCATTTTCAAAACGACCGACGGCGGGAAGACGTGGCGTAAAACGCTGTTTGTTAACGACAGCACCGGTATTTCGGATCTGGTGATCAACCCTCAAAATCCCGCCCAACTGTGGGCTGCGTCGTGGGAGCGGTCGCGAAAAGCCTGGGAATTTAAGGGGAACGGGGTCGGCTCCACCCTCTACCGCAGCGATGATGGGGGCGAGACCTGGGTCCGCTCTGCAGCCGGGTTTCCGCAAGGACGAAACGTGGGGCGTATTGGCCTTGACATTTGCTG
>CANGUI010000332.1 GCA_947457025.1 Flammeovirgaceae bacterium
CGCCCAAATGTTTTTTCCAGGGCAAATGAAATTTCGCCAAGCGTCGCGCGGTGTCGGGCGGCGGTAACAGCCAGCGCCAGTAGGTTGTCGTGCCCCGTTTGTGCTGCCTGGGTGATGGCTTCCAGAGCGGCAGTAACCGCTTCGTTGTTGCGTTCTTTCTTGATTTGTTCCAGGCGGGCGATTTGTTCCAGGCGTACGGCTGTGTTGTCCACTTCGCGAATGTCGAAATCAGGCTTTTCGGGGTGTTGGTATTTATTCACCCCCACGATGATATCCTGGCCGGAATCAATACGGGCTTGTTTGGCCGCTGCGGCTTCTTCAATTCGCATTTTTGGCAAACCGCTCTCGATGGCGCGGGCGATGCCACCGAGTGCTTCCACTTCTTCGATCAGGGCCGATGCTTTTTCAATCAATTGACGCGTGAGGTATTCCACATACGCAGAGCCTCCCAGCGGGTCCACCACGTCGGTGATGCCCGTTTCTTTTTGCAGAAAAAGCTGGGTGTTGCGGGCGATGCGCGCCGAGAAATCAGTAGGCAAGGCAATTGCCTCGTCTAGTGAATTGGTGTGCAGCGATTGTGTGCCGCCCAGCGCCGCAGCCAGCGCCTCCAGTGTCGTTCGGGTGACGTTATTATACGGATCCTGCTCGGTCAGGCTCCAGCCGGATGTCTGACAGTGCGTGCGAAGCGCCATTGACTTGGGGTTGCGGGGGTGAAACTGACGTACCTGTTCCGCCCATAGCACACGGCCCGCACGCATTTTCGCAATCTCCATAAAAAAATTCATGCCGATGCCCCAGAAAAAGGAAAGGCGCGGCGCAAAATCATCAATGGCGATACCTGCCTTCAATCCGGCCCGAAGGTATTCCAGCCCATCGGCCAGCGTGTAGGCCAATTCTACGTGTGCCGGCGCACCGGCTTCGTGCATGTGGTATCCGCTGATGGAAATGGAATTGAACTTCGGCATGTGCCGGCTGCAATACGCGAAGACATCGGCTACGATCCGCATGGAAGGCGCCGGTGGATAAATATACGTGTTGCGCACCATGAATTCTTTCAGGATGTCGTTTTGAATCGTGCCGCTGAGCTGCGCGGGCGACACGCCTTGTTCCTCGGCTGCTACAATGTAAAACGCCATGATCGGAACGACGGCACCGTTCATGGTCATTGATACCGACATTTTATCCAGCGGTATCTGATCAAAGAGGATCTTCATGTCGAGCACCGAATCAATAGCCACGCCCGCCTTGCCCACATCACCGGCTACCCGCGGGTGATCGGAATCATACCCGCGATGGGTGGCGAGATCAAATGCCACGGACAAGCCTTTTTGGCCGGCAGCCAGATTTTTGCGGTAGAAAGCATTCGATTCTCTCGCGGTCGAGAAGCCAGCATACTGCCTGATCGTCCAGGGACGTACCGTATACATGGTAGCATACGGTCCGCGCAGAAACGGCGGTACACCCGCCGTAAAACCTTCAAACTCGCGGTGATAGGTGGGGGCTTCCGGGCCGATGGCGATCCCCTCCGCCGAAAGCCAAGCATGATGCTGTGCGGCAGTCGTGCTGTTTTCCTGCAGACGGGCCGAAGAAATCCGGCGGGTTTCCAAGACCTGCCGCACCTGCTGATCAAGTTGTGCGCACAGCGCTTCGAGGTAATACGATCCGGCTGTGGCATCGGCAATCTGATGCACATGGGCCTCCTCACGCAAAATCGAACTAACGTTGCGGGCCACGCGCGCCATCATTTCGTTAGCATCATCTTCCGGCACCACGGTCAGCGCATTGCACCCACCTAAAATGGCGGCGAGTGCGGCCGTGGTGCTTTTGAGCATGGTGCCATGCGGCTGAAAGGCAGCATCCGCGAGTGGACTGCTCACGGCGTGCAGGTAGGCGGCCGACCCCAGCATGGAACGCAAGACTTTCAGCTTTGCGATCTCCGAAAAAAAGTCGCTGCCGATCATGACCGATACGGCCGGTTTCGAACCACCCTTACGTACCTGTTCTACAGCAAAAATAATTTCTTCTGCCGGCGTACCTTGGGGCACCGATATTCCCCGGGAGTAAAATCCTAAGTTATTCACATCCATCCCCAAATCATCCACAAGATCATCCACAAATGCGGCACCGGTCAGTTGCCCAGGAAAATGCAGCTGGACCCAGTTAAAAAACTGCTGCCACATCTCAGATGATAGGGCTCCATGCAACTGAATGGCACATGCACTCAGATCCAGTCCTTTGAGCAGAGCGGATATATCTATCGGTTTACCCTTGGAAAAATGGAAACAGATCCCATCAGCTCCGTGTGCTAAGTGATTGTGTGCGATGGCATTATCGCGTACAGCATCGGCAACGAGTATAGCTGGAGAATTAAACTAGCAGCGTGGTCATAGACACGGATAGGAGGATGCCGGAAGCGCGAATGTATTGGCGGCCTCTACATCGTTTGCATCATAATAAGGCAAGCGCGTAAGGCCGCCTTTGTTTTTGCGTAGTTTTTCAAACGGCGATACGCCGTCCAACTCCTGCATGGCCGCGTGCAGCCACGTATTTTTATCGCTTTTGGGGAAAGAATCAAACATCGCAGGCCTGGATTATCATTTCGCCTGCTCAAGATAAGGGGAAAATCAACATTAAGCGCTGATTTTTGATTGACATCACCCTTCAATTTTTTTCTTTTCGCGACTTTGAAAAAAAGATAAAGTCAAGAGCAGAAAGCGTTTTTGTATCTGATTTTTTTTTTCACATTTGTTCCCCCCTGTAAATGGGCAGCACAAAAATTCACGTTTATTAATCCTTTTGTCGATGGTAGTTGATTACGGAACTGTTTGGAGTGATTGTATCGAAATCATTAAACAGGAAGTGGACGAGCAGAGTTTCCAAACCTGGTTTAAGCCCATTGTGCCGCTGGGCACGGAAAACGATGTACTCACCATTCAGGTTCCGTCTCAATTTTTTTATGAATGGTTGGAGGAGAATTATGTACCGGTGCTGAAAAAGGCCATTCACAAAGTATTAGGTCCTTCCGGCCGGCTGGAGTACTCTGTGGTGGTAGATAGTGGCAATAAACTCACCCCACCCGTAACGGTGCAATATCCCAATGGCGGCGGTGTGAAACGC
Source organism: Flammeovirgaceae bacterium (assembly GCA_947457025.1). Classification (GTDB taxonomy): domain Bacteria; phylum Bacteroidota; class Bacteroidia; order Cytophagales; family Cyclobacteriaceae; genus ELB16-189. The sequence goes on from CANGUI010000332.1 coordinate 3,118, forward strand.
GCAACCAACCAGGTGGTAAATGGAAATGGCCA
>CANGUI010000333.1 GCA_947457025.1 Flammeovirgaceae bacterium
TACCGAAGCATGTCCGCCTGCCATTCCAGATATTCCTTTTTGGACCTGGCCGCCAGCTGTGTGCTGACAAATTGCAACAGCCCCATAGCCCGCAGACATAAATTTACATTCTCCGTGTTGATGCCCGTAGCCGCTTCGAAGTAGCTATGACTGCCGGCAGCATACTGCTGCAGCACGTTAAGTTCCTCACGGTTAAGCGGTAACTTCTCTGACTGCTGCAACAGGTCGTGAATCCATTTCTTGGCAGTGGGCTCACGCTGCCGCAACTGATCACAAGTCAGTTGCGTGTCGGACAGTGAAACCTGCTCCTGAAAAATCGGTTGAACGGCGATCATCGTATCTGCATAAAATGCCAATGTTTCGGCTGCCCGTTTTTCTGAACTCAACCAGTGTGCATATTTTTCCGTCCACCGATGGGCACTCCCCTGCCGTGTGGCAGTGTGGAAAGCGAGGGCGTAGATCCTCGTGTCCGCATACGCCAGCGCAGCGGCTGTCTGTTCCTGTTCTTCCCGCAACTGCCGCAAAACGTCCGCTGCTTGTTTTTGCTGATAGCGCCGGCTGTCGAATTCAAAGGTCTTGACCCCACTTGTTTTTTGGGTGATGCTTTCGATCTGCCGGATGTCGTTTGCCAGCACTTCGAGGCGGCGTGGCCATTGCAGCACTTCGGGCGTCAGTATATCAGAAAGGTGGGTGGCATCCCGCACCAGCGGAACATTCGGATCGACCTCAGTTATTGCGCGGTTTTGGTAAAACCCCTGATACAGATCGGGAAACGTGTACAACTCATTCTCGTCTGCATACCGCGCACGAAAAGCGTTTGCATCCAGCAGCACGGGGTTGTCCTTCAGGGTAACGGTTCGATAGAGGAACTCGGTCATGTGATGTTGAACCTGTTCAGCATCACGGAAAATCACCCACGCCGGCTCAATCGCTTTTTCCGCCTCAATCCCGATGCGGTGCAGGTGGGCAACGCGGTCCTCCGTACTCGGGTGCGAGGCCCACTGATCATCCACCACTACCCGACTGGTTGCCAGGCGCTTCGCGGCTTCTTCATCTACAACTGGAAGGCCGTTTTCCATCGGGAGTTTGAACTCCCGCGCAAAATGCTGCATAACTTCACGGTGATGCGGAAACATGTTTTGGGCCTTGATATTATCGCTGATCCAGTTATTGTATGTCTGATACAATTTTTGTTGGGTGAAATTCGCCAAATCGAGTTTGAGAAGAGCGGAGGCCAGCGAACGGCTGCCTGAAACCGATGCAGCCACCGCGTCGGCATGAAACTCCATTTGCCGTGAGAGGCTCATGTAGGTCTTGTTGATGATGCCGTACATCTGCTGCAATACCCACTGGATGCCCTGCACAATCCGCACGGTAATCGTGGCAAAGAAGGCAAAATAACCGCTGATATTGCCCCACCCCTCTAGTATTTTGCCATAGCCCTGGTTATCGTAAAGCAGGTTGAAGATTACGTGATTCACATTATAAACATAGCTGCCCAACTTCATGCTGCGTTGTGAGAAGTGTCCAAATTCATGGGCCAGCACAGCCTTAAATTCACTTAAGGTCAGGGCATTTACGAGCCCGAGGCCGATTTGCAGATTTTTGCGGATGGGCAGAAACATGCTCCAGAACCCTGAGTCGTAAAACACGGATGCGTTGACGTCTGCGGAAAAATAGATCTTCTTGGGAAATGGTGCTCCGATCTCACGCGTCAGTTTTTCGATAAAAGAAAACAGTTCCGGCTGCTGCTGGCGGCTAACTTCCACGAGGTGCGAACGGTCCACTTTGCTGTACGCGAAAAGGAACTTGATCAAAAAAAACAACACCATGATTCCGAGACCGGCCAGGCCGACGCCGAGCATGATTGTGATCAGCGAGGGCCGAAGCAAGATCAGAGCAAGCCCCCCATAGCCGGCGGCAACGGCCAGCCCAACGGCCACTGCCATCAGTAGCAGGTAAACAAACATAAACAGGGTAATGCTGGCCATCACTTTCAGCGCCTCGCGCTTGAAGTCAACTGAAGGTTCCGTCACCAATGGATCAACCTGAAGGGGAGAGGCCGGATAGTGCATAATTCCTCGATTTTGCGAATCGGAAGATCGGGTAAATTCACGGGATTTCAAAAGCGCACTTCCATGCACGGTTGGCGGCAATTTACCCACCTGGTACCTTGGAATGCCGACCAGCACTACCCGCATCTCGAAAAAATGGGTATACTTGCGAAACCGAGAATATGGAAGCATTTAATAAAAACTGGCTGGCAATAGTGCTCATCGCTGTGGTCTTTGGCACACTCGGCTTTCTGTTGGGCCGCACCACCGGGCACGCTCACCTTCCTGAAAGAAAGGTGACTCACACAGTGTACCGCGAGCATGTACCGGGAGATTCAGTCGAAGTTGAAGTACGCATTGATGCGCAGGGAGCGGGAGCAACCATGCGAACTGACACGATCATCCGCGATGGTAAAACAATCATCATTCAGGAAGTCAGTAAGATTAAACCCTAACGTGTGGAGGAATCCATTCCTTCCTTCCCTTCCTGCATCCACAGAACCTGAGTCTGCCGATGCATACCATGTCAAAATGCAGTCCCGTGAAATGCCTCAGTAGTAGCGCATCCGCATGTCTACCTTTTTATCCCCGCTGAGGAAGAAATCAAAATCTTCGTAGACCGGCTTTCGCAACATGGTAGCGTGGTAATAATCTGAGAAAGCGTGGCCCTCTTTCGGGAGAAACCACCCCATATCGAGTTTCATGTCATTGTTTTCATCGTCTTGCAGAGCGATCGCCATGTTTTTCGAGACGAAGCCGTGGTAGGTTACCGTGATGGAATCTCCCTTCATGTCGGTTTTGGGCACCACCATGCGCAGAAAGCCGGTGTCATGCGGAAAACGGGTGTCGTCATCGTAAAATTTGAACCGGATGACGCCTTTGGTGTTGCGGATATTGCGCACGGTAATAGTAATGGAATATGTTTCTTTCTCTTCCCTGGCCGGTTTCGCGGCCATACTGGCCGAGAGTGACACGGTCTGACCTACCGAAACAATGGAGCAAACCAAACCAGAGAGCAAAAGAAGAAGCGGGAAAAATGCCTGGTCTTTCGTGGAGGTTTCTTGTCCGGTTCGCAGTTCCATAGGCTAAA
>CANGUI010000334.1 GCA_947457025.1 Flammeovirgaceae bacterium
GAACAAAAAATATTTAAACGAGCCAAGTCGCATAATTTGTGCCGCAAAAATAATAATTTAGATTAATCTAAAAAATTACCTTTTCGCGGGCCGACCAAAAATACAGGGCGGCCCCCGGCAGCAGCGTGGCGGCCACATACACCAGCACAACGGGGTTGGTGGTAAAAACAAACACCACCATCCAGGCCGAGACGATTACAAACAACACCGGCGGCAGCGGGTAGCCCGGTATCCGGAATGTGGTGGAGCTTGCGGGGTGCGTTTTTCTGATCCGGAAAATGGCCAGTACCGTTAGCATGGAAAAAAAGGAAAGACTAACGGAAATGTATTGGATGATTTCCTGAAAAGAGCTGACCACCACCAGCGCCACAGACCATGCCAGCTGAAACAGAATGGCCACATAAGGCATGTTGAACCGGTTGGGCCGGGAAAAGAACTGTAGCCTGGGGTAGTCTTGCCCCATGGCCTCCGTTACCCGCGGGCCGGCAATGGTCATGGCACTTAGCGTGGAGAGCAGCGCCATGCTGAACAGTGATGTAAACACGGTGCCAATCGCGGGGCCAAACAACTTAAACGCAACCACATTGCCGATGTCGTTCTTGCCTTGCAATTCATCAAATGAAGCCACGTACAAAAACATGGCGTTTAGCGCCAGATAAATCAGCGTAACGGCGGTGGTGCCGATAAGCAGTGCACGCGGCACGGTGCGTACCGGGTCATGCATGTTTCCAGCCACATAGGCGGCCGCATTCCAGCCGGTGTAGGCAAAAACCACATACACCAGTGAGGTTACAAATCCTGCCGTGGGGATCAACTCCCAGTCCGCAGGTGTGGGCAGAAACGAAATACCGCTGGCGTCAGAGGAGAAGAATAACGGTGCGAGGCAGAAGAAAACGATCAACCCCACCTTCACTGACGTGAGCAGGGTTTGTACCGCACCACCCACGCGCACACCAAACCAGTGAATGGCCGATACGAAAACAATGGCACCTATGGCGATGCCCTTTACGGGGATTCCGAGCCACGCGGATGCGTATTCCCCAATCGCCAGTGCAACGGCTGAAATTGCCCCGGCAAACCCCACCAGCGCGCTCGTCCAGCCGGCCAGAAATCCCAGCAGGGGATGAACTGTTTTTGAGAGGTAATAGTATTCACCGCCAGAGCGCTGCAGCGTAACCGAAATCTCGGCATACGTCATCGCTCCACAAATGGCTACCACGCCGCCCACGAGCCACAGTAATAAGATGGTAAATCCGGAGGGCAGGGGTTCAACCTGGTAGCCAAGCGAAGTAAACACACCCGTGCCAATCATGTTGGCCATGACCAGCGCGATGCCCACCGGTAACGTGTATTTCTCCGCTTTATGTGAATTCATGTATGCAAACTAAAAAAAGAAAGGCTGCCCGTATGAGCAGCCTTCCAAAACCTTCCGCCGGGCGGATAGATTACATTTTCTTCGGAACGAATACTTTGTTGGTCATGTGCACCACTCCGTTGCTCACGGCAACGTCAGCGTTTGTCACTTCGGCACCGCCTACGGTCACCTTACCATCCTTAATCGACACTTTCAGTTTTTCGCCCTGGAGGGTCACAACTTCCTGGCCGTCTTTCAGATCGGCTGCTTTCACGGTCCCGGCCACAACGTGGTACTTCAGCACGCTTTGCAGCTTGCTTTTGTTTTCGGGCTTTAACAGATTGTCAACTGTGCTCTGGATAGCAGCAAATGCATCGTTGGTGGGCGCAAATACTGTGAACGCATCGGTGCCGTTCAGCGTTTCGGCCAGTTCGGCAGCCTGAAGAGCCGCTACAAGGGTGCTCAGATTAGGCGTGGCGATAGCGAACTGTGTGATGGGCTTGGGGAGCGCCGCGATAGAATCAGCGATGCGCTTCGCCTCGGCTTCTGCGGCGGCAATCGAATCCGCAACACGGATAGAATCTTGTTTTGCTTTTTCCTTAGCCGCCTGGTTACCGCAGCTGGAAACGATAACTGCAAACACAGCAAATGCGCTTACAATGATCAGTGATTTGGTGGTCTTCATGGTTTTTTTGGTTAGATATTGATTTCTTGTTGAAACAGGTAACTCCCACTTTTGTTTTGGGCGCGCAAATTTAGTTGAAACGGATTGGAATACTCTGCCAGAGGTGATTTTCTTTTCCATATAATTCCAGCTGCATGGCCGGCAAAACATTATTCCAGTTAATGCGGATCAGGCCATAGTTTTTTTCGACAATCAGCTGCCCCACCCGAAATTGGTTCTTTTCCTCGCGCGCAGTTTGCCAGGTGTGGGTCAGACCACTGGAGGTAAAATCGTATAGCTGGTAGGGCAAACCCGGCACGGTTGTCTTAGAAACCTCACCGATGTGGCGGTCTCCACTCACAAAGAGGACATTTTTCGGTTGAAGTTTAACCAGTAATTGAAACAACCGCTCGCGCTCAGACGGAAAATTGGCCCATTTTTCGTACGGATGTTCGGATGAAATGACCTGGATGCTGCTGCCGATAATGTGAAAAGCAGCCGGACTATTTTTCAGCTCTTTTTCCAACCACTTCCACTGCTCTTCGCCCAAGATGGTTCCGGTGGTGTTCGGTTTGTACCCAACCTCAGGCGGTGATAATTTGTAGACCGTGTCGCGGAAAAAACGCGTATCCAGCAGAATGACTTTCACCTGCCGATCGCCCTGCCCGACTACATAGCTGCTGTAAGCACCCGCACGTGCTCTGCGGGGGTTGCCCGCCGGCACATCCAGAAAATCCAGCAAGAGCTGCTGGCTTTCTTTCTTCCGGGCATAGGCTCTACCTCCGTCGTTTACTCCATAGTCGTGGTCATCCCACGTACCAATGATCGGGCAGGTTTTGATCAGTTGCTGATAGTCGGGTTGGGCTTTCTGGAGTTCGTACTTTTGCTGCAGTACGGCCATGTCATGCGAGTCGCCATAGATATTATCGCCTAACCAAATCCAAAGTGATGGGTTCTGGGCAATTACTTCTTTCCATAATTGCTCACCGGCATCCTGACGGCTGCATGATCCAAAGGTAATTACTGTCTGTTCCTGGGCAAAACCGAGGCCAGACAACAGGAAAAACAGGGCGGAAAAAAATCTGTGATGCATGCGGCCGCAAATGTAACCCTACTC
>CANGUI010000335.1 GCA_947457025.1 Flammeovirgaceae bacterium
AAGTAGGATCTCCAGAATCTTGTAGTCGGTTTTGTCAATCTTCAAATCTGAGGCTATCACAGGGCGTGTTATTTGTTTATTGGTTCAATAAAACTCGAAAATATTATAAATTATGTAATGTTTTTGCAATTCAGTTGAACAAAATATCAAATGATGCCTTACTTTGTTGCGTTGTTCTCAATGTAGGGTGTTGAAACTGGCAGACAAGCCCTCCTGTCTCGGGGGTGGAGAATCCAGGGATAAACGCAGGATAATGGGTTGACCACTAACGTTTTCTTTTTGTCCTGTAGCTAACCGCTCCGTGGAGGTTCGAAGCCTTCCCCTACAGCACCACAAAGCCCCGCCATGCGCGGGGTTTTTTCTTTTCTGCTGATCAAGTGGCCTAATCGATCAAACAATCGGTTGTTTTGGCCTCTTTTTTTTGGATATTGCCCAATTCTAACAGCATCATGCTATGATTCAAGATCATCCCTGGTATGCGCAGTATCCGGAAGGAACACCCAGAGAAATTGGCCCGCTGCCTTTTGCCAACCTGATTGATTTTTTTCAAGCCGCCTGTACCAAATATGCCAGTCGGGTAGCATTTGAGAATCTGGGTCGGCAAATGACATTCGCTGAGTTAGACCGGCTCTCAACGGCCTTTGCCGCCTATTTGCAGCATGATCTTGGTCTGAGGAAGGGCGAGCGTATCGCTATTCAGATGCCGAACCTCCTCCAGTTTCCGGTGGCTTTTATCGGTTCTCTGAAGGCGGGCCTGATTGTGGTTAACACCAACCCGCTATACACTCCGCGGGAAATGGAGTACCAGTTCAATGATGCCGGCGTGTCTGCCGTTGTGATTGTTTCGAATTTCGCACACAATCTCCAGCAGATCGCACACAAAATCAAGGCGAAGCATCTGATTGTTACGTCAATGGGCGATTTGCTGGGGCCGCTGAAAGGGGCCTTGGTAAACTTTGTGGTAAAGCGGGTGAAGAAACTTGTGCCTCATTACCATTTGCCGCAGGCTATTAATTTCAAGGCTGCTTTGAAAGCGGGAGCTGCAAGATCCTGGCAAAAACCCCTTGTGGATGCAGAAGACGTTGCCGTGCTACAATACACGGGTGGCACTACGGGCATCTCCAAAGGTGCCCAGCTATCGCACCGTAATATTATCGCTCACAATGAAATGGTCACCCAGTGGTTCCGGCCTTACCTGGAGCAGGGCGGGGGCCAGGACATCATCATCACGGCGATTCCGATGTATCACATCTTTGCGCTCACAGTAAACGGTGTTCTGATGATCAGTACTGGTGTGAAAAATGTGCTCATCACCAATCCGCGCGATATTCCCGGATTCGTTAAGGAATTGCGTAAACACAAATTCAGTATCATGACCGGTGTAAATACGCTGTTTAACGGTTTGCTCCACAACCCGGATTTTAAGAACCTTGACTTTTCGCACCTGAAGGGCGCTATCGGAGGTGGGATGGCCGTGCAGGATGTGGTGGCCAAAAAATGGCTGGAGGTTACGGGCAAGCCGCTTGCGGAAGGTTATGGACTGAGCGAGACCTCACCGGTATTGTGTTGTAACCCGCTTAACGGAAAGCACCGGTTGGGCACTATTGGTATTCCGGTGCCCAGTACAGAAGTGGCCATTTTTGATGATAACGGAAATACGGTTCCCCAGGGACAGCCCGGCGAGATTTGTGCCCGTGGTCCGCAAGTGATGCGCGGTTATTGGCAGAAAGACAATGAAGGCGTCTTTTTCGCGGGCGGTTGGTTTCGCACCGGTGACATCGGCATCATGGATGATCAGGGTTTTTTCCGGATTGTGGATCGCAAAAAAGACATGATCAAAGTGTCGGGCTTTAATGTGTATCCTAACGAGATTGAAAACGTTCTTGCCGGTCACACCAAAGTGCTTGAGGTAGCCTGCATTGGTGTGCCCGATGAGAAGTCAGGCGAAGCGATAAAGGCCTTTGTGGTGAAAAAAGATCCTTCGCTCACCGAGGAAGAACTTAAAGCGTACTGCCACGAAAATCTGACGAACTATAAGGTTCCCCGCCACTTCGAGTTTCGCTCTGAACTGCCGAAATCCAATGTGCGTAAAATCCTGCGCCGGGAGTTGAAGGAACAAGAGCGTGTAGCGGCTACGTAAAACACTTACGCGGTTGGGCGTACAATACACTTGTTTCAAAATCCAATTACTAACACTCCGGATTTTCGTTCAGTATTTATTCTAACCAGCTGGTATTTGAAACCAGTGCACGATTGTTATTGACGCTGGTGCTACTATCCCTTCTGCATACCGGTACGATAAAATCAATTCGGCTTGGAGAGCTTACGGTACGGTATCGATTTATAAGACGATTTTTTATGGCCCATCGGGCGTGGTTTGAAGGAGTTTTTGAGTGTAAGCGTGTGCGCGATGCCAAAAGTAACCGACAAAAAAACCTCCCTTCGCTGACCATAGATGTCAGGTGGGTCTGCCGCCTGTAATCGATCGAGGTAGGCTGTATTGCGCGTTTCAAAAATGCCGAAGTTGGCCCGACCTTCGAGATTAACCGACCAGTTTTCGCTAAACGAAAATTCGCTGAATATGCCTATGCCTGCAAACAGATTGAATGCATTAAACTTATCGCCGGAAACCTGTACCTGTTCTGACACGGCTGGAACGAACACGCCGTCAAATGCGGGTATGTAACCCGGATCAGCAGGAATTGCCACTATGGGCGGATACCTCAGTTTAGCAGCGCTGTGCGTTATCAACTCCTCTCCTTTGATGAGAAAACTGGGGGTAACGGCGGCTACTATGCTGACCCGCGCAGCAGCTAAATCCGCCAGGTGAATTTTTAACGCCGCTGAAAGGGAAACGTAATTCATACGGATTTCGCGCTTGCCCACTTCGCCACCTATGGTATTTTGGATAAGATAGGTTTGACCTACCTGCATATACTGTGGCATGATCATATAGCCATAGCCAACTTTATCGTAGGCATACAGAAAACCGAATGGAGTGCCTCGCGCTGTGAACTTAGGAAAAAAACGAGGATCTTTAAGTAAACCCTGGTCGAGGGTGAGGGGAAAATTCAGTCCCGCAAAGGCTCCATACGACCGGATGTCCTGGGCGTAAAGGTGAACTGCAA
>CANGUI010000336.1 GCA_947457025.1 Flammeovirgaceae bacterium
AGTGGCTCCGCCCAAAACCTGGTGAGCAACTTTGCAGCGCCCGGCACGCCACTTGGCGCACAACTGGTTAGCCAGGACTTGTTTTGGAACTCCCCTCTCGTATTGGCCAACAACTCAAACGAACGTGGTAGGCTGTACGCACCGGCTTCTTTTGCGCCCGGCAACAGCATCTCCCACCTCGATGAAGACACCTACAGTTTTCCCATCACAAATGTCAATCGGCTGATGACCCCATTTATCAGCCCGGCCGAACGCGCCCTCGACCCGGGGCCCATTGCCCTGAATATGCTCTACGACATGGGGTGGCGAATGCTGCGCATCGATCATACCCCGCTGCCCAACACCGAAAGTGTTTCGACACCCTACCCGGTGCGCGCGAAAATTGTTACCGAGAACGGCGTCTCCTTTACCGCGTCCAGCGTTCAACTGCGCTACACCACCAATGGAACCACCTTCACCGACGTGCCGATGACGGCAACCGGTACAGCTAACGAATTCCAGGCAAGTATACCCCCCGGAAACCCGGAATATGGCTACACGATTTCTGTGCGCGACAATGGCCAGCGAACCCGAATTATTCCCGGGGTCAACTTCCGGCAAAACCAGGCGCCTCGCCAACAAGTCTTTTTTTTCACCGCAGGCCCCGATACCAAAGCACCCTTCATCACCCACGCGCCCAAGACCTTTGTCAAGTTGTCCGACAACCAATTGCTGCTGGAAGCTATAGCTTCAGACAATATCGGGGTGCAGGCCGTAACGCTCGAATACAAGCTAAATGGAGGTGATTTACAGACAGTGCCCATGACCATCAAACCCACCACCGATTCTACTTTTGTCGGCACCATTACCTGGACTGCCGGGCAACTGGCCGATGGCCAAAAGATCGAATATCGGATCCGGGCCCGCGATGTAGCCGTTGCCCAAAATCAATCGGCCAAGCCATCTGCCACAACGTTCTATAGCGTTAATGTGGTAGCACTCACAGTAACACGCGATTCCTACATCAATAACTTTAATGACCTCACGGCAGCGGCGACAGACTTTTTTGGTGATGCCGGATTTTCGATAAAACTCGAAACCGGATTTACCGACGGGGCCATTCATACCCAGCACCCATATCCGGAGGGACAAGGCTTGCCAAATAACCGACTCGAATGGGTGTACCAGTTGCGGGTACCCATCCGGATAAAAGCCGAAGAAGCTACGCTGCAATTTGACGAAATTGTGCTGGTAGAGCCGGGCGAGCCGGGATCCACATTCCCCAGCGAAGAGTTTTACGACTATGTGGTCGTGGACGGCTCAAAAGACGGCGGTGTTACCTGGACGACGGTTGCTAACGGCTACGATTCGCGCGACTTTGCCCCCTGGCTCACCCGCTACAATAGCGCCATCACCAACAATGTCAGTACGGCAGTTGGCGACCCATCGCTCTACCGCACCCGTACTATGAATCTGCAGGATAAATTCGATACCGGTGATGAAGTAGTACTGCGCTTCCGACTGTTCAGCGATCCGGAAGCAGCCGGTTGGGGCTGGGCTGTGGATAACCTGAAAATTCAGATTGATGACTCCGGACCAAGGGTGTTGCATAACCATCTGGATATGCTGCTTCCAACGGCAGCAACTTTGCCCGTGGTGTTCAGGCCATCAGATGCAAGTGGCCTGAAGAGTATATCAGTGGATTTTTCACTGAACAACGGACCGGTAACCACGCAGGCCTTGCCCGTTACAGCCGGAGTGAATGAATATGCGCTGAACATAGATCTCAGCACCGCACAACTCAAAGCAGGCGATGTAATTCAGTACCGCATCAACGCAACTGATAATCCCGGAAATACCACGAGAATCCCAGCCTCCGGATTTCTGAATGTGGCCGTTTTGTCTTTCACGCAGCCTCAATCCACCTATGTATCGGATTTCAACACCGCTACCAGTGACTTCGCCGGAAACTTTTTTTCCATCGCACAACCAACCGGTTTTGGCAACGGTGCTATTCACTCCCAACACCCCTACCCCGTTGGGTTTGGCACCAGCAATCAATCCAGCTTCAGCTATATTCTTAAACGGCCGATCCGCATCAGCGCGGCGAATCCGTTGATGGTGTTTGACGAAATTGTTTTGGCGGAGTTTTCGGGTACCGCCGTAAAAGACTTTGTTACGCTTGAGGGATCGAAAGATGGTGCCACCTGGGAGACGATCGTGGCGCCCTACAGCAGCAATGCAAACAGTGTATGGTCGTCTGCTTTCACTGCCAACACCACCCCCAACTCGGCATTTTTCAAACCCCGCTTGGTAAACCTGACGGAGTCTGGCAAGTTTAAGGCGGATGATGTCATTCTGCTGCGCTTTCGCCTGCAGTCGGACGACCTCCGCAACGGCTGGGGTTGGGCCATCGATAACCTCAGCATCCAGGGGCCGATTACCGGTGCCGAAACACCTGCGGAACCAGGCGTACATGTATTTCCCATTCCCGCGGATGAGTCGCTGGTCATTGACGTGGCGGCGGCCCCGCAAGCCGTTCGCGGCCAGATCATCACACTGCAGGGACACACCGTCTGGCAAAAAGAGTGGGGTCCATTGGGGCAAGCGGTGAGCGAAACTGTTTCCACGATCAACTGGCCAAATGGCGTGTATCTCATCCGAATCCAGACCGCTGACGGAGTGACCGCTAAAAAGGTGATCATCCGGCACTGATGACGATAGAATATTTCGCCCAAGGGTAACTACCTTTCCCTCGGATTTCTAATTTTGCCCCAATTTATCCGAGCCAATCCCTATGCCCCGAGACAGAAGTATCCGTTCCGTGTTAATCATCGGCAGCGGCCCCATTATCATCGGCCAGGCCTGTGAGTTTGACTATGCAGGCTCCCAGGCTGCCAGGTCACTGCGCGAAGAAGGAATTGAAGTTGTGCTGATTAACTCGAATCCGGCCACCATCATGACGGATAAGATCAATGCCGACCACGTCTACCTCAAACCGCTGGAGAAAAAATATATAAAAGAAATTCTCGAAAAACACCACATCGATGCCGTACTTCCTACCATGGGTGGGCAGACTGCATTGAACCTGTGCATTGATTGTGACAAGGCGGGCATCTGGCAGCACTACGGCGTCAAGATTATCGG
>CANGUI010000337.1 GCA_947457025.1 Flammeovirgaceae bacterium
CGATAGCTACGTATCGAAGGTGAAGTGACGCCTCACAGGTGTTGAGGAAGTTGCTCTGCACGGAAGAACAGTACGGATCTTATCATTCGATTCTATTCCGTGATCTTCATTGTTCAGGCTGTATCCCATCACCACCAGCAGCGCCAATCAGGAAACTGGCGCCCACGGGCTATTCTCGTACACCTGCCTCCCGAATCTCTGCCACTGATCGGCAACCCGCCAGCGCCATCGTCAATTCAAAATCGGCCATGAAGTGGCGCAGCACGTCTTCCACGCCGGGCTGCCCGCCAATTGCGAGTCCGTAGGCGTAGGGCCTGCCGATGCATACGGCTGTTGCGCCGAGGGCTAAGGCCTTGAACATATCGGCACCACATCGAATGCCCCCGTCCAGCAGCACCGGCATTTGGTTTCCGGTTGCCTCTACGATGGCCGGCAGTGCATCCAGTGTGCTGATTGCCCCGTCAACCTGGCGGCCGCCATGGTTGGAAACAATCAGGCCGTTGATGCCGTGATCACGTGCGAGGCGGGCATCGTCCGGATGCAGGATGCCTTTCAGCAAGATGGGAAGTCGGGTGTGGTTGCGCAGGAATTTCAGATCATCCCACGAAAGTGCCGGATTGGAATAGAGGTTTACAAATTGCTGCACTGCTTTCACCGGACGGCCCGACAGCAGTTTGCGCACAAAGCCGGCTCCGGGGTAAGCGCGCACCATCGACACGAGGCCGCGCAGGGTGTGTGCATTTACTTTTCGCGGCGAAGGGGGCAGCGGTTCGTCCATCAGTTTTTGAAAAACCGGATCAGACGTGTACTGGGCAATGCCTTTCCCCTCGAGGAAGGGCAGGTAGCCCAGATCCAGGTCGCGGGTGCGCCAGCCCAGCAGCGTGGTGTCGAGCGTAACCACGATGGCACTGCAGCCGCAGGCTTCCGCCCGCTCCGCAAAGCTGGCCACCAACGCGTTCGATTTGCTCCAGTACAATTGAAACCAGCGCGGCTGGTGGCCCATGGCGGCCGCCACTGTCTCCATCGGCTTGCTGGCCTGATTCGAGAAAATGTAGGGTACTCCCAGCTGTGCTGCCGCGCGGCCCACGGCCACGTCGGCCTGCGGGTGAACGAGTTCCAGCACGCCAACCGGACTCAGCAGAAGCGGTGCGGGCAGGTGGGTTCCGAAAAGTTCAACAGACGTATCGCGCCGGCTCACATCGCGCAACATGCGCGGTACGATCCGGCGGCGTTGAAAGGCGTACCGATTGGCGGACACGGTTTCCTCCAGGCCGGCTCCCCCCGCGATGTAGGCAAATGCCTCGGGCGACATCGCCTGCTGCGCTTTCTGCTCCAGGAGTTTTGCATCGGTGGGCACCTGGGGCCTGGCGCCGGCAAAGCCGCTCAGGTAGATGGCACGCTGGTGGGCTGCATGTGGTGATTCCATCAGGGGTTGAATCTTTTCTGGAAGGTAAACAATTTCATCCGGCTGCCGGAAGCGGGTTTGTATATTTGGCAACTGAAATCTCAGCTATGAATACCGTTTCCGTTGAACTGCTCACCATTGGTGATGAGATCCTGTTTGGCCAGATCGTGGACACCAACTCCCAATGGATGAGCGTGGCGCTAACGGAGGCCGGGTTCCGCGTGATTCACAAAACAACCGTTGGCGATCAGGAGGATGCCATTCTCCGCGCTTTCGCGGAGGCAGAGCGGCGCGCAGATGTGGTGCTGATCACCGGTGGGCTGGGGCCCACAAGCGATGACCTGACCAAGCCCTGTCTCGCGCGGTACTTCCAATGTGAGCTGAAAATGCACGAGGAGGCACTGGCCGAGATCACCGAGTTTTTTACGTCGCGAGGCCGCGAGATCACTGAGCTGAACCGCCAGCAGGCCGCGTTGCCGGCATGCTGTGAGAAGATCACCAACCCGGTTGGCACGGCCCCCGGCATGTGGTTTCAACGCAACGGCAAAGTCTTCATGTCGATGCCTGGGGTGCCCCACGAAATGAAGAAGATGATGACCGAGCGGGTCGTACCGAAACTGCGCGAAACGTTTGCCACGCCGGTCATCTGCCACAAGATGATCCGCACCGTCGGCATTGGCGAGTCGTTTCTCGCAGACAAAATCGCTGCCTGGGAGAAATCGCTTCCGCCACACATCAAGCTGGCCTACCTGCCGAGCCTGGGGGAAGTGAAGCTGCGCCTGACCGCCACCGGGACGAACCTGGACGCTTTGCGCCAGGAAACGGAAGAGCTGACCCGGCGGTTGCTGCCGCTGGCGGGCGAATACATCTATGGCTACGGCGATTCCGTCCTCGAGGATGTGATCGGCCGGATGCTGCGCGACCGGCACCTGACACTCGCAATAGCCGAAAGCTGCACCGGCGGCTACCTCTCGCACCTGATCACCAGCATCCCGGGGAGTTCGGAGTATTTTATGGGTTCGATGATCCCCTACGCATACGAAATTAAAATGCGCCAGCTGGGGGTAAAGCCGGAGACGCTCGAAAAATATGGGGCGGTGAGCGAACCGACCATCCACGAGATGGCCAACATTGTGCGGGCAAAATTCAATACCGACATTGGCGTGGCCACCAGCGGCATTGCCGGACCCGGTGGCGCCACTCCCGAGAAGCCGGTGGGCACCGTGTGGATCGCCTTTTCCGATAAAAACAAAACGGTAACTAAAAAACTGCAACTCACCAAAGACCGGATGATGAACATCCGGCTCACCTCGGTCGCTGTGCTGAATATGATCCGCCAAAATCTGCCAGCCTGACGGCTTCGCGCGGTAGGTGAAAATGGCGGGGAGATGACGTTTGTCATAGGATAGCCACGTGGCATTTCAGACCTTTTCCGCGCCCGATCACAAACGGCAGAGGCATGGAGTTCAAGTCCCGGTTTTTTTCGTTGGAGCCGCCACGATCGCGCCTGTTGTCGCAGCTGTGGCACCAGCAGGATACAGACAGGTGCATCACGCGCGCAGCCGTGCAGACGCTGGCACACGCGCACGGGCTCTCCGAAATTGAGGTGGAGGGCGTTGCCAGCTTTTATCACTTTTTTCACCGCCAGCCGGCCGGGCGCCACACCATCTACATCAACAACAGCATCATCGCTGAACTCAAAGGCTATGAGCGTATCCGCG
>CANGUI010000338.1 GCA_947457025.1 Flammeovirgaceae bacterium
ATCCTGCAGGGGCCGGTAAATGCCTACTTCGAAGAGCTTGATTTACGTTGGGCAGAAGATCATGAAATCATGAAGGGCTTGGTGGAAAGAACCATTAAGTCGCTGGATGAAGAAACACTAACGGTGGAGGTGCAGAAGCTGTCGCTGGACTGGGAAGACGATAAACATTTTATGGTAACGCTCTTTGCGGAGGCTGTGCAGTTGCCTGCTCCGTATAAAAAACTGATCGCCAGCAACACCCGCAATTGGGAGGTTGAGCGGCTGCCCCTCACGGACCGCATCGTGCTGGAGATGGCTATAGCTGAGATGATCCATTTTCCGGCCATTCCGGTAAAAGTGAGCATCAATGAATACATCGAATTGACCAAAGAGTATAGCACGCCCAACAGCCGCCAGTTTATCAATGGCATTTTGGATGTGATTTCGAAAGAGTTGCATAAGCAAGGTATCATTCGCAAGAGTGGGCGAGGCCTGATCGACAATAAGTAAGTTTGCTATCTTTGCGGCCTGATAAAGGAAAGCGCCATGAGCGACAAAAACAGCAATAATGCCCTCATAGCCTTTTTGGCGGGGGCGGCCGTTGGAGCCATCTTAGGTATTCTGTACGCACCAGATAAAGGGGTGAACACCCGTGAGAAGCTCTCTTTTCGGTTAGACAAGTACCGGAAGATGCTGGAAGACTTTTTGGGTGACCTTATGAGCGGTCGGGAGCAGCTCTTTTCCGAAACGGAGGCTAAATCCCAGGGCGACCGCGTGGTATCCGAAGCGAAGGAAAAGGCCGAGCGGCTGTTGGACGATGTCGATGAGCTGCTGGCTCAGTTGCGGGGAACAAAAAAAGGTTAAACTTTTGTTAATGAGGTGCTCGTGTGTAGGGTAAGGGCAGCGGGCACGTAATTTTGAGATTGGATAAACTTTAGAATGCATATGAAAACAATACAGCGATTTGGTATCATGCTCTTGATCGTAGTGGCCGCCGTGAGTTGCAAAGACCGCGCAGCCGAAAAACGTATAGCGGAACTGGAAAGCCGCCTGTCAGCCATGGAAAGCAACAAAAACCCAAGCGCAGGGGCGGTTTCGGCAGTACCAGCCGCGCCGGCGCAGACACCTCCGGCACAGGAAACAAAGCCCGAGGGTCCGCTTCCGGTAGCTACCTTCGAGAAGGTAGAACATGACTTTGGCACCGTACGGGAGGGGCAAAAGGTGACCTACACATACAAGTTCAAAAATACCGGGGAGGTGCCTCTGATTATTCAAAATGCGAGCCCTTCCTGCGGCTGTACGGTGCCCGACTGGTCGAAGGAGCCGATTGCGGTTGGAGGCACTGGTTTTGTTAAGGCCGAGTTCGATAGTCAGGGCAAGCCAGGCATTCAGAACAAGACCATCACGGTAACAGCCAATACCTGGCCTAAGACAACCACGTTGCGTTTTAAGGCCATGGTGACGCCCAAGCCTGATGGCGCCAACGGACCGGTGAAGTAACTACGGACGGCCGCACTGCCCAGCAAGCCGGCTTCGAGCCGGCTTTTTTGTTGAAGTTGCGGTATGGTGAGGCGAGCGCCACGGTTTATCGCCATATTCCGCTAACTTTGCCGGTCAATTTAACATTCTATGGAAGTAGTCATTGCACAAGCACAACAACAATCTCCGATTCCCTCGCTGTTGCTGATGGGGGCGATCATCGTAGTTTTTTATTTTTTTATGATTCGGCCACAGCAGAAGAAATCGAAAGAGCAGAAGAATTTCATTGATGCGGTAAAGGTGGGCGATAAAGTGGTAACGGTAGGTGGCGCCCATGGCCGGATTGCCGAAATTGAAGACGATACCGTGGTGCTGGAAGTCGAACGGGGTGGACGTATCCGCTTCTCCAAGAGTTCCATTTCCATGGAAAATACAAAGGCGGTAAAGAAAGCCTGAGCCCCTGCCGCCAGCCCCCTGACCGCGCTGCCCGGCATTCGATTGTACCGCCCGGAAATGAATCGTGCGGTACGGGCCGGCAGCGAAACGACCTCTTGGCAGATAAGCAGGCATGATGCGTGTACTACGTTTTTTTGTTACCCTTTTTCAATTTCAGCGGACCAACTGGCGAGCTGTGCTGCTTTGCTTTTTGGTCGCCTCCCTGTTTTGGGTGTTTAATGCGTTGAGCAAGTCGTACTCGGCAAACATTTCCTTTCCGCTGCAGCTCTCCTTCGACAGCAGTCGCTTTGCACCTGCAGCCGAACTGCCAGACCGCCTTACCATGAACGTCAGCGGCAAGGGGTGGGAACTGCTGCGCAAACAGATGGCCGTGCGCATGCCGGTGATTACTGTTCCGGTAGAGCGCCCGGCAGAAACCCGCGGGCTTGCCACCGGTGGCCTGATGCCCGTGCTGGCCAGTCAGGTCGGAGGCCTTACGATCAATTTTCCGGTAACGGATTCCATCCGTTTTCAGATCGAACCACGCGAAAGGCAACGGCTTAAGGTTGTGGTGATGCAGCAGCAGGTTTCCTTTCGTGGCAACCTGGGACGTGTAAGCCCGATTGTCGCGCTGCCCGACTCGGTTGAAGTAGAGGGCCCGCTGTCGCTGGTCCGTTCCCTGTCCGACTCCGTTCTGGTGGTGCTGCCGGCAGATCGGGTGGCCGAAAACTATCGTGAGCAGGTTGAGGTGGTGCTGCCGGGTGTGCCTTTTGTTGCCAGTCGGCCCGCCGTGGTGGAAGTGATGTTTGAAGTGGCTGAGATGCGCGATATATCTTTGCGCGTACCCGTGCGGTCCGCGCAAAACCCCCTGCAGTTTGACAGCGTGGCCTGCCAGCTGTGGGTGCCCGCGCGCTGGCTCGATATGCTGCAGGACGTGACAGTTGGATTTCATGCCGAGTTGCCGCCAGACGCTACTGCCGGTCGCGTGTTGCCCCGCCTGCGTGGCCTTCCGGATGTGGTTACGGTTATCCGTGTAGACTCCGTCTTACTTGCACCGACCCGAAAATGAGCTGCTTTAAAGTGGGGATCACCGGTGGCATTGGCTCAGGTAAAAGCACCGTGGCGCGCATCTTTGCCACGCTTGGCATACCCGTATACGATGCCGACAGCCGAGCGAAAAGTGTAATGACCACTGACGGAATTCTAATAGAACAAATCAAAAAAGAAT
>CANGUI010000339.1 GCA_947457025.1 Flammeovirgaceae bacterium
AACCTGCAGGAACTGGAAGACGATGGCCAACCCTACGAAAGCATTGAAGAAATCTGGCCCGACTATCCAACGAAAGAGGACTTTTTTTTCAACGAAGACGAGTATTGAACCACTCAACGCGCACAACAAAATTGAGGGCCGTAAGGCCCTTTTTATTTTTCGTCCGGAGTTTGGGCGCGCGCCCGTAGCAACGCTTCGGCCAGAATTAAATCCTCAGCCGTAGTAATTTTGAGGTTTTCGTAGCTGCCTTCGAAGAGGGAGATGACCAGACCGGATTTTTCGGCAACACTCGCGTCATCGGTAAAGCCTGCATCTTCCTTTTGCTCATAGGCACGCCGGATCGCAGACAGGAGAAATGTTTGCGGTGTTTGAATCAACCGGAAGCGTGAGCGGTCAACCGCCTTGGTATTATCCTGGTCGGTCATCCGTATCGACTCTTTCAGCCGCACGGCGGCTACCGCGGATTGGTGTACCGCTGCCAGGCGAAACGAGGCACCGATGATGTCAGGGCTCACCAGCGGACGAACACCATCGTGAATGGCCACCAGACCCTCTCCTTCAATCCGCGACAATCCACTTCGTACGGACTGAAACCGCGTCTCCCCTCCGGACTGCAAGACAATGCTGCGATCGAATCGATGGACGTCGCATAAGCGATGCCAGGTTTCGAAATCATCTGCCGGCAAGACCAGAATTAATTGCAACGATGGGGAATACGACAGGAACGCATCGATGGTGTGCATGAGCACCGGCTTACCCATAAGCTCAATGAATTGCTTGGGAATTTTGCTTTTGATGCGGGTGCCCTTGCCTCCCGCCACGATCAGGGCATATTCGCGATATTGCATAGCTTTACAAAAATAATTGTTCCCATGGTTATTGTCCGCATTCTCCTTCTGGCTTTCAACGTGGCTGCTTTCACGTATGTGGTGTATCAGCTGTTGCAGGTATACCGATCGCAACACCCGTACAAAGCATGGATTATCGGAATTGGATTTTTATTGCTGATCGCACCGGTGGCCATTCTGGCAGGCGCACTGCGGAGTTCACCCACCTACCTTTTTTTATACCCGCTGGCGTTATCGGTTTTCATTTATTTTATCCGCACGATGCGCTGAGCGCAGCAGCGCCCGCGACAAAGCATGAAAGCGGTACGTCACCGCCAATGCCACCAGCGTCAGCCCAATCAGCAAGCCTGACCAGATGCCGATGGCACCCCAGCCTAACACAAACGCCATCCAATACCCCAGTGGAAGTGCAATGATCCAGTAGGAGATGAAGATCAGCAATGAAGGAATTTTTACATCCTGCAAGCCACGCAAAGCGCCTACGGATACAACCTGCAATCCGTCCGACAGCTGAAAGAGACCGGCAATAACAACGAGCGGAGCGGCAATGCTCAACACTTCCGCGTCCTGTACGTAAAAGGAGGGCAGCAGAGAACGCCCCACGATAAACACCACAGCCCAGCCACTCATCCACACCAAGGCCATGCGGATGATTACAAAAGCCGTGTGACGGAGGCGCACAATATCATTTTTGCCGAGCTCCTGCCCCACGCGGATGGTCGCTGCCGCCGCAAGGCCTGACGTAGTCATATAGCTGATCGTTGCCAGATTAATCGCGATCTGGTGGGCGGCCAGTGCCTGCGTGCCGATCCACCCCATCATCACTAAAGAAAAATCAAATGCTGCTACTTCGAAAATAAACTGCAGGCCGGCGGGTACACCAATGTGCAGCATTTTCGAAAACAATTTTCGCGAGTAGTTTCCCAATTGAAAACCGATGCGATACGAACGAAACACCGGAGACTGATACACGTACCAGGCAATGCCCATCCCCATCACCAGCCGCGAGGCAAGTGTGGCATAGCCGGCACCGTTCAAACCCAGGGCGGGAAAACCAAGATGGCCGTAGATGAACACGTAGTTGAGCGCGATGTTAAGCACATTTGCACTCAGCACAACCACCATCGCCAGCCGCGTGTTCGAAAGGCCCTCCGACAACTGCCGGAATGTTTGAAAGATCAGCACGGGAATGATCGATACCGTGACGATGTTCAGATACGGGATCGCAAGCGCGACTACGTCTGCCGGCTGTCCGATAAAATACAATGCCTGCTTGCCAAAGAAAACAACCACCACCAGCGAGCATCCCGTAAGGACATTGATGGCCAGCCCATGCTTCAGAATGTTGCTCACGCTGGCGGCATCTTTTTCACCTGCAGCCTGCGCAACTAAAGGTGTAATCGCGTAAGAGACACCAATACCGAACAGCAGCAGCACATTAAACGCCACATTTGCTAAACCGGCAGCAGCCAGTGAAGTTGCGCCGAGCTTTCCAACCATCACGTTGTCGGCCACCCCCATCATAACATGGCCCAGCTGGCTGAGCATGACAGGCACGGCCAGGTGCAAATTCGTGCGTATTTCACTCCGTACTGTCATCGCTTACTGCCGGATGCGCACCCAAGTTGTCCCTGCATACCGGCCGCCAAGAAAGAAAATCACGCCCAGCAACACCGGTACCGCAACCCACTGCCAGTGGCCCTGCATCACAAGCAAGAAATGCGCGTAGCCCAGGCCAGCGATGAGCATCAATGCCATGATTCCGCGGGCGATGTTGCTGCCCTGGTTGCGTAAAGAGGGCTGGAGGCTCATGGGCAAATTCTTCTCGTTCGCCAACAATACTACCAACACCACCAGTACACTCATCAACAGGGCAACCACTATCGCTGGCACCGCACGCCATTGCCACACCAAAAAAATGATCAGGGAGATGAGCGCATAAAATGGCAGAAAAAAACGTACTAAAATAGCTTTAAACGTACCCATCAAAATTCTGCCAGGCACGCCCACGGGCGTAGAATAGAAAACCCATGCGCCCTTGAATTCATCGGAGTAAAAAATCTCAAACGCGGCGCCAAAAACAATAAAGATCACCAGATACAGCGCAATGATATAGTCGTTTGTTTGAGGCAGTTGAAGAAAAAACTCACTCCACGATTGTGAGTTGTCTTTTGATCGCAGCATAAAAACAACAGCCATAACGGCCAGATAGCCGGTGGAAGGATAAATGCGCAGCTTGAGTTTACGATCGCGCGAAAAGTAGCGACC
>CANGUI010000340.1 GCA_947457025.1 Flammeovirgaceae bacterium
ACATAAACGGAGATCGTATTTCTTTTCAGCCATTGGATCGTATCGGCTGTGGAAGCAAGCGCAATGGGGGTTGTAAACACGCAGCCAATGCTGGAGCGAATCACATTCGGATTATACAAGTCGGTATGGGGATCGCAGCAAATCACAGCGTCCACGCCGGCCGCATCAGCCGTGCGAAGAATGGCGCCCAGGTTACCCGGCTTCTCCACAGCCTCCAATACGAGGATCAAAGGTTTTTCTGGCAGCGCGATTTGGGTGAGCGGTTTCGGCTGCATCACCGCCACCGCCAGCACACCGCCCGAACTTTCGCGCACCGCCAGTTTCTCGAAGACCGCTTGCGAGACCGGGATCAGATTCGATTCCGGAATACCAAATTGCAGTACCTCCGTCATCGGGATCATTTCTTCACAGAAAAACAAATTGCCAATCTGATAGCCGGCCCGGCGGGCGAGCGCTATTTCTCGCTGCCCCTCGATCGAGAATAACTGCTGTCGTTTTCGCTCGCGCGGCTTGTCGAGTGCGAGCACACTTTTAATTTTAGGATTTTGGAGACTGGTGATGAGAAAGTGCATGCCAGTTCAAAGTTCCATAACTTTCGCCTTTTAACCCAATGCAAAGCCAGCAAGTCTACCCCTCCTCCTGGACCGACTACCAACTCCTCGACTCCGGCGAGGGTGAAAAACTGGAACGATTTGGCGACTATGTGCTGATCCGGCCAGAGCCACAGGCCATTTGGTCGCGGACCTGGTCACCCGAAAAATGGCATCAGCAAGCGCACGCCCACTTCATCCGCGAGCAACAGGACAAATTTCGTTTTCAAGACGAGGTAAAGGGCGGTTGGAAAAAAATAAAACCTATGCCCGATCATTGGCTGATCCGGTATCGGTACGGCGATCTTGCGATCACCCTGCGCCTGGCCCTTACCAGCTTTGGCCACGTGGGTATTTTTCCGGAGCAGGGCGATAACTGGAATTTCATTTACAACTCGATCCGATCGTGGCAGCTGGCTGAGCCCACCGTATTAAACCTGTTTGCCTACACGGGCGCTGCTTCCGTCGTGGCAAGGGCAGCGGGGGCAGCGGTTACGCATGTGGACGCGTCGCGGCCCGGACTGAACTGGGCCAACCAGAACATGCAGCTGAACGGACAACAAGATATCCGATGGGTATACGAAGATGCACTTAAGTTTGTGAGACGCGAAGTGAAGAGAGGCCATCGGTACAATGGCATTATCCTTGATCCGCCGCCGTACGGGCGTGGCCCTGATGGCGAGAAATGGATGTTGGTTGACCAGTTGCAGTTTCTTCTTCAGCAAGTCAGAGAACTGCTATCTACCGAACACCAATTCCTGGTGCTCTCCATGTATGCGGTGGGATTATCTCCTGTCGTGGGCGCCAATGCCGCAGTCCGAGCCGGTTTTACGCCCACCGCATACGGTGAATTCCTCCTGCGGGGTTCCGCCGGGCTTCCCTTACCAATGGGTACGTTTTTACGTGCTTGAGGCCGTTTGGCGGACAGCTCAATTCGAATGTACCCACTACTCTGGCTTTTGAAGTAGGGTACTGCCGCCCTTTTAGCTATCTTTGCGCCCTCATTTTTTATAACCTATTGACGCAGAGAGGCATGGAGGTCAGCAAGCTCAGAAATATCGCAATTATCGCCCACGTAGACCATGGCAAAACCACGCTGGTGGATAAGCTATTGCACGCAGGCAAGCTTTTTAAAGATCATGAAAATCCGGGCGAGTTGATCATGGACAGCAATGAGCTCGAGCGTGAGCGGGGCATCACCATTCTGGCAAAAAATGTATCCGTTCGATACAAAGACTATAAAATCAACATCATTGATACACCAGGCCACAGCGACTTTGGTGGTGAAGTGGAGCGGGTGCTCAACATGGCCGACGGTTGCCTGCTGTTGGTGGATGCCTTTGAGGGCCCCATGCCCCAAACACGGTTTGTGCTTCAAAAAGCGCTCCAGCTGGGGCTCAAGCCGATTGTCGTGGTTAACAAAGTTGACAAGAAAAATTGTACTCCGGACGAAGTGCACGAGGCTGTTTTTGACCTGATGTTCTCGCTGGATGCATCCGAAGAGCAGTTGGACTTCCCAACATTCTACGGTTCTGCCAAGCAGGGCTGGATGAGCGAAGACTGGAAAAAACCCACGACTGATATCACCGCGTTGCTGGAGGGAATTATCACGCATATCCCCGCACCGAAGATTGCAGAGGGCACCTTGCAGATGCTGGTAACGTCACTGGAGTATTCCTCATACATCGGGCGTGTAGCCATTGGGCGTGTACACCGGGGCAGCATCCGGTCCGGCCAGCAGGTAGCGCTCATGAAACGGGATGGAGTAACGGTTGTGAAAGCCCGCATTAAAGAAGTGTACGTCTTTGAGGGGTTTGAAAAGCAGAAATCGGAAGAAGTACGCGCCGGCGAGATCTGTGCACTGGTGGGACTGGAAGGATTTGAAATTGGCGACACAGTTTCGGATGTAGACAATCAGCAGGCCCTGAAATCCATTGCCATCGATGAGCCGACTATGAGCATGCTCTTCACCATTAACAATTCTCCGTTCTACGGGAAAGAAGGAAAGTATGTGACGTCCCGGCACATCAAAGACCGTCTCGACAAAGAGCTTGAAAAGAACCTCGCCCTCCGGGTTGGAGATACCGGTTCAGCCGATAGTTTCATGGTATATGGCCGCGGGGTTTTACACCTGTCGGTATTGATCGAAACCATGCGGCGCGAGGGATACGAATTGCAGATCGGCCAGCCCCAGGTGATTTTCAAAGAAATCGATGGCGTGCGGTGCGAGCCGGTAGAAGAGTTGACCATCGATCTGCCAGAAAGTGATGCCGGCAAAGCAATTGAAACGGTATCGCAGCGCAAAGGTGAAATGATCAACATGGAACCTAAGGGCGACCGCATGAATCTGAAGTTCATCATTCCATCGCGCGGTATAATCGGGTTGCGAAATTATTTGTTGAACGTTACCGCCGGCGAGGCGATTGTCACCCACCGGTTTTTTGAGTATCAGCCCTACAAGGGTGAAATTCCCGGAAGGATTAATGGCTCGCTGATCGTGATGGAGCAGGGCGAGGCCATCCC
>CANGUI010000341.1 GCA_947457025.1 Flammeovirgaceae bacterium
AGTTTCTCCTCGAAATGGCGGGGCGCGAATTCGTGCGCATCGATCCAGATCTTTGCACTCCGCCGGCAGGCGAAAGCGAGCGGCAGACTTTCAACATCATTCGCCACAACAAGATCAAAATTTCGGGCATGCAGTTCGGAGACAAGGTATTGGTAGCGGTAGAGTGCCCAGTATGCACGATGATAAAATAGCAAGATCAGCAACACCGACAACCAGACCCTCGAAAAAAAATGCAGCGTTGGTCGCGCCACGGTGATCAATTCTTCGCAAGAAGCCTTACTGCCGCGATAGGCTACGGCTGTAACTGCAAAATTCTTTTTAAGCCAGTGGATTTGGCGCTGCACGCGGGCATCATGCGTGAGGTTGCTGAAGGTGATGATCAGCGCGCGCTTCATTTCGTACGATGGGCTTCAACAATGTAATAGCGCGGCGTAAACAGCCGGAGGATCGGTCGGATGCCGGGTTTCTTTACTGGGCTCGTCCATTTTTCGCTCCGCACAATGGTCCAGCCGGATTTTTCGAGCAACCAGTCAAACTGCCAGTCCTCAAATTCGTGAAAATGTTGATCCCATCGGTTGGTAGGGTGCCGGTAGGCAGGTGCAAACCAGAGGCGTAGCGGTACACTGGCATAAAGAACCGGCGCCTGAATGTGACGAAGCACCCCGAGTGGATTTAACAAGTGTTCAAATATTTCAAAGGCTGTTGCGGCATCAGCATTCCCGCGCTGCACCGCCGCGGGGTCATCGTCAAGATCCTCACCCCGTGTATTGACTACCGAATAGCCCGCCTTCATCATCTGTTCTGAAAACACATTCGGTGTACCAATGTCAAGGATGCGGGCAGGTGGCGACAGGGTAGTCCGGATAAAAGCGAGTGTTTTGTCGTATCTGCGTTGGTGACTCATTTCAATGAACGGTTGACAACCTTTACCCGGGTGGGGTTTTCTTTCAGGAAACCGGTCCAGCTTTTCACTTTCGCTTTACCAAGTCCTTTTGTGTAGTGATGGCACACGGCTACAGCCAGCGCATCGGTAGAATCCAGTAAGCGCGGCTGCTCTTTGATATTAAAGATCATCATCAACATCCGGGCAACTTGTTCCTTAGAGGCGTTGCCGTTGCCGGTAACAGACTGCTTGACTTTTTTGGGGGCATATTCGGTAATCGGCACCTCACGGTAGAGTGCGGCCGACATGGCCACGCCCTGGGCCCTGCCAAGTTTCAGCATGGATTGCACGTTCTTACCAAAGAAGGGTGCTTCAAGGGCAACCTCATCGGGCAGGTATTCGTCTACGAGCGCCAGCACGCGTTCGAAAATTTTTTTCAATTTCAGTTCGTGCGTTCCATATTTATTCAGGTGGATTACCCCGTATTGCTGGAGCGAGAGACGCGACAGACGGGAGTGTATGATCGCATAGCCCATAACATTGGTACCCGGATCAAGGCCCAAAATAACTTTTTCCTTCGGAACACTTTTTTCCATCGTGATTGCGGTGCAATTTAGCAACTGGTGGATGTTATTCCTCATTGCCTTCATATTTGTACTCTATAGCTTGCTGCTGCTGCTGCTCAGGCGTGGTGTGCAAACCGTATTGGCGCAAACGCCTTCCCGGGAAGCCCAACAGTTCAGAGCAATTTCGGTGGTGGTTGCCGTTCGCAATGAAGTGGCAAATCTGGGGGGGCTTGTAAACGACCTGAAGTCGCAAAATTATCCACACTTTAGTTACGAAGTGATCTTGGTAGATGATCATTCCACCGATGGCAGCTACGAGCTGCTGCAGCGATTGATACATCATGACTCTCGATTTCGGCTGACTCGGCTGGGCGTGGGCGCTCACGGAAAGAAATCTGCACTGGCTGAGGCTATACGCCTCAGTAAAGGGGAAATCATCTTAACAACAGATGCGGATTGCCGACTGCCAGAGAGTTGGTGCCGGGCGATGAATGTGCAGTTTGAAGCCCCGGCCACCCGGATGTGCATGGGGCCGGTACGCCTTCAAACCGGCACTTCTTTCTTCGATCAGTTACAGGCACTCGAGTACGTTAGCGTTGCGGCCGTTACCATTGGAAGCGTTGGATGGGGTCGCCCAACCATGGCCAGCGGAGCAAATCTCGCGTATCGAAAGGATGCTTTCTATGAAGTTGATGGTTATTTTGATGAAGAAACCCTCGCATCGGGAGATGATCAGTTTTTGATGGAAAAAATGTGTGCCCGCTATCGGAGTCCGGTGGTGTTTGCGGCAGACGCTGCGGCGCTGGTTACCACGCGCGCGCAGCCGGATGTGCGTTCTTTTCTACGGCAGCGCCTGCGCTGGGCAGGCAAATGGGGAAAGATGCAGCGTACCACGCGCATGTTGGCGGTAGGTGTTTTTCTTTTTCACCTGACCGTCTTCAGCAGCCCGTTTATCGCCTTTTTAGTACCCGGAGGGCTCGCAGTAGTGGCCGGCGGTTGGGTGATCAAAGCGGTTGCCGAAGGGTACCTTTTGTTTCCGGTGGCCCGCTTTAGCCGGGTTGTTTGGAGCACGGCGGCCCTGATTTGTTGGCAGCCTCTGTATCCGATTTACGCTGTGGCCATAGGGGCTTTCTCCCGAAGAAAAAGAATTACCTGGAAGCAAAGAACCTGGCAAAACCAGCAGTAACGGCTTTTGCGTATCTTTACCCGACGGCATGCTCACGCTTCTTAAGAAACAAGTCGAAAAAAAAGAGTTACAGTTGAATGCCCTGCTTGAAATTACGCAGGCAATCAACAGCAACCTGCCCGAAGATGCACTGTTCAAGATTTTTAATTTCACCCTGCGCTCAAATCTGCACATCCGAAAGCTGGCCCTTTTTGTACTCGATGAAACGTGGAACTGCAAAGTTCACTTTGGCACGCAACGAAACTATGGAAAGATAAAACTGGATGATCGCGTGAAGATGATCAAAAATCTCCACCGGATGAGTGAATTCGAGAATTGTGATTTTGATGAATTCGATAAGGTCATTCCCATTCTTCAAAAAACGGAGACCCTGGCGCTGGTTTTTGTGGGTGGCCTGGCAAATACAGAAAGCGAACACGAAGAAGAAGAAATCATCAAGTTTATTCAGGCACTTTCCAACATTATCGTGGTG
>CANGUI010000342.1 GCA_947457025.1 Flammeovirgaceae bacterium
ACAGGAAAAATCACTATCAAAGATGATGGGAAGGGTAACTTGTCTGGCACCATCACCAACTCGACAATGGCTCGCGAGAGCGATTTAAAAAATGTCGAACTCGATGGCAAGTCGCTGTCTTTTGGATTTGAATTCCCGCTTGGCGGCAATACCATGCAGATAACGGTTTCGGCCACCATTGAAGGTGATAAGATGGAAGGAACCATGACCGTCGGAACGTCCGGAAGTTTCCCGATCAAGGCAAGCCGCGATCCTAAATAGTAAATGAATGACCATGAAAAAGATATTTCTCCCCTTTTGTCTGCTGACCAGTTTGTGGTGCGTTGGCCAGGTTGAAAAAGGATCCGTGCTTGTTAAAGGTGGTACTGTACTCACAGTTACCAAGGGCACCCTCGATGCCACAGACGTTTTGGTGCGCGACGGAAAAATTACCCAGATCGGAAAAGGTCTGGCTGCACCCACCGGGGTGCGGGTGATTGATGCCTCCGGGCTTTTTGTGATGCCGGGGATCATCGATGCACACTCCCACATTGCGCTGGACGCCATCAACGAAGGCACAAGCCCCGTTACGGCCGAGGTTTGGGAGGGGGATGTTATTAATCCCTTCGACATGGACATATACCGCGCCCTGGCCGGCGGCTGTACCGCATCACACGCCATGCACGGATCAGCCAACGCCATTGGCGGCCAGTGTCAGACGATCAAACACCGGTATGGCACCTACGATCCGCAGGCTCTGGTGATGGAGGGCGCTGCCCGTACGATCAAATTCGCACTTGGCGAAAACCCCACCCGGGTGCACGGTGGTAACAACATCGTTCCCCGTACCCGCATGGGCGTGGAGTTTGTCATCCGCCAGGCTTTTTCGGAAGCAAAGGAATACCTGGAAAAATGGGATCAGTATAATAAGAATAAACTGGTTAAGGGGTTTCGCGGAGCGCCTCCCGCATACAGTCTGCGGATGGAAACGCTGGCCGATATTCTGCGCGGCAACATCATCATTCATTGCCATAGTTACCGGGCTGATGAAATTTATATGCTCCTCAAAGTATGCAAGGATTTTGGAATTAGCCGGCTCGTGTTTCAACACGTGAATGAAGGATTTAAAGTGGCTCCTGAGTTGGCGGCCCAGGGGGCAATGGCTTCCGTGTTTGCCGATTGGTGGGCGTATAAGTTTGAAGTGTATTACAGCACGGCCTACAATGCGGCAATCTTGGTTCGCAATGGTGTGGTCACCTCGATCAATTCAGACAGCAACGACCTGATCCGCCACCTGTACCACGAAGCTGCCAAAACCCAGAAATACGGTGGATTGTCGGACGAAGAAGCATTGGCACTCATCACCATCAACCCGGCCCGTCAGTTGGGCATCGACCAGCGCGTGGGTTCCGTGGAAGTGGGCAAAGATGCCGACCTCGCCATTTTCAGCGGTCATCCGCTCTCAGTCTACGGCGTGCCGCAGTATACGCTGGTTGACGGCATCGTGAGGTTTGACCGCAAAGCCGATCCGGCAGATATGCGGATCATGCCCGACCCGAAAGAAAACCTGGATGCGGTGACCCTCCACGAATACACGGGGCATAACCATGAAGCCTGCCTGCAAAACACGGAGTTTCTATTTACCGCACGGATTTTTGGATCCTACAATCAAGACTAGTCTGCACATGAAAAAACTGATCTTACTCTTTGTTTTCGGCTTCTCCCTGGCCCTCCAGGCGCAAATGCCGAAGGGAACGTACGGCACTTTTGCGCTGACGAACGCTACGATTGAAACCATTACGCGCGGTACGATTGTCAATGGAACGGTGGTGATGGTGGATGGAAAAATTACCGCCGTTGGCGTAAACGTGCCCGTACCGGCGGATGCACGCGTGATCGATTGCCGGGGCTTACACATTTATCCGGGTATGATTGATGGATCGACTCACCTGGGTTTGAGTGAGGTGGGTTCGGATCCGCGTACCCGCGACTTCAATGAGGTAGGCGACGTGATTCCGCAAATGAAAGCGCTTGTGGCGGTTAACCCGAATTCCGCACTGATTCCCGTAACGCGGGTCAGCGGTGTGACCACGGTGTTGGCTACCCCTGAAGGGGGTGTGTTTCCGGGAACAGCGGCTCTCATTAATCTCTATGGGTATACGCCCGATCAGATGTTCCAGGGTTTCGAAGGCGCGGTGATGAATTTTCCGAGCAGCAGCCGCAGAGGATTTTTCGATCGCCGTACGGATGACGAAATCAAAAAAGAGACGGAAAAGAATATGAAGCAGTTGAATGAGGTGTGGGACAAAGCGGTTCAATACCACAAGCTGGACTCAGCGTTGAAGGGCAAGGTTGAGTACTTTCCGGAGTTGCAGGCGCTGCTACCCGTAGTGCGGGGCCAGCAAACGCTACTGGTGGAGGCCAATGCCGCCAAAGACATCAGCGCAGCGCTGAAGTGGATCAAGGAGCGGCGTATCCGGAAGGTGGTGCTCACGGGTGTTGCCGAAGGCTGGCGCGTGGCGAAAGAAATTGCGGCGGCAGCGATTCCAGTAGTGACCGGGCCTGTGATTGCCCTTCCCACACGCGAGTATGACCGCTATGATCAGGCCTACGCCAATGCCGGTCAGATGAAAAAGGCAGGGGTGAAAGTAGCACTGGCCACCGGCCAGACGGAGAACGTGCGGAATCTTCCGTTCATGGCCGGGTTTGCCGTAGCCTACGGCATGGACAAGCAGGACGCACTGCGCGCGATCACGATTGATGCGGCGGAAATATTTGGTGTGGCAGACCGGCTGGGTTCAATTGAAGTGGGCAAAAGCGCCACGCTGTTTGTGTGCGATGGCGACCCTTTCGAAACCAAAACCAATGTGAAGCACGTGTTCATCAGCGGGTGGCAGGTGCCGATGGTCAGTCGGCAAACTCAACTCTACGAAGAGTTTCTGCAGCGCGAACCGGGCGCGAGTAAAAACTAAGATCCGGCGAAGCCCGCCCTGCCGAGCTTTGTTATTTTTGAACCTCGCGTTGTCTCACGGCTTCAAACACCACAACGGCAGTTGCCGTAGACACATTGAGTGAGTCGATCTCGCCATGCATCGGGATAATGATATTGGCGGTGCTGTTTTCCAC
>CANGUI010000343.1 GCA_947457025.1 Flammeovirgaceae bacterium
AAAAAAACGAGCTCTCAAAATTTATTTTAGGTCAACTTCCCCGGGTACGTGTAAGATAATTGATAATACTGTGTAAAAAAGCGCCATGTGGATTAAAATTTCCTGCGATGCAGCGTCTCCATGAGGTTAAATCTACCAAAACGGCATGTAAGAATTTCTTCATACTTGATCAAATCTGGCGCGTATCAGGCACGCAAAAACTCTTCACGGAGTACGCCTAATGTCCTTTGTATGGCCTCCAACTGGGGACTTTACGAATCCACTTAACCACTAGCCAAGATAAAGGAAACACCCTGGCATGTCGCAAAGATGTAATCACCACCGGCAGAAAAGCAATTGATTTCAATCAAACCAAAACCCATATCGGCCAAGAGGCCTGGCGTCTGGTTTTGGCGTGTCAGTACTGGCCAGTGCGCAGCATCACGAGTGTACACGCTTCCGTTACTTCAAGGCCTGCGGCAGCAGCCATCTGTTGGAAATCCGGGTTTTCGGTTCCCGGATTGAAGATGATGCGCTTTGGGGCGAGAGACAGGATGTAGTCGT
Source organism: Flammeovirgaceae bacterium (assembly GCA_947457025.1). Classification (GTDB taxonomy): domain Bacteria; phylum Bacteroidota; class Bacteroidia; order Cytophagales; family Cyclobacteriaceae; genus ELB16-189. The sequence continues at coordinate 544 of CANGUI010000343.1, forward strand.
ACCATTCCGCCTGGTTGCGCGGGCCCACGTAGAGCGTAACGGTATCAACATCGGGTATTGCCGGTCGCGTGGAAAGGTCGAGTATGGGCTGGCCCAACACATTTCCTTTTTTGATGCCGACCGGCACAAATTCATAGTTCCGGGCTTGTAGATTTTCCGCTGCTAAATAGGCATAGCGAGATGGATTATCGGTGGCACCGATGATGACCGTTTTTTTACTCATGGTTATTCAATTTTTTGATACCGTACCGGACGGCGATGGCTTCTGCGCAGCGCTCGCCATCCATTGCTGCTGAAACAATTCCGCCGGCATATCCGGCTCCTTCACCGCAGGGAAACAGTCGTTTTACCTGCACGTGTTCTAACGTGACAGGATCGCGGGGGATTTTTACAGGGGAAGAAGATCGGCTTTCAACACCTACAACTTGTGCTTCGTTGGTGAGGAAGCCCTTCATTTTTTTTCCGAAAGCGATAAATCCCTGTCGGAGTGCATCTGCTACTACCGGCGGAAGCACGTTATACAGGTCTGCCGATGCCAAGCCAGGCTGGTACGATGTATCGGGCAGCGAAGCTGACAGGCGGCGGTCTACAAAATCGGTCAGCCGCTGGGCAGGTGCTACCTGGGTTCCGCCACCTACGGCGCAGGCGTGCTTTTCGATTGAGGCCTGAAAAAACATCCCCGCCAAGGGGCCTTCTTTCTCATAAGGTTTAAAATCGGATAGCCCGACCGCCACCACGATGCCCGAGTTGGCGAAGCGCGAGTCGCGGCGCGAAGGGCTCATGCCATTGACAACAATCTCGCCCGGTGCCGTCGCGGCGGGGACGATGAAGCCACCCGGACACATGCAGAAGGAAAAAACACCCCGCTGTTCGTGAGCGGCCATAGCCTGGTGGACAAGCGCATACGATGATGCCGGCAGAAAGGGCCCACGACCATTTGTGCAGTGGTATTGAATCTGATCGATGATGGCCTGGGGATGTTCTACCCGCACTCCAAGAGCAAAAGGTTTTGCCTCGATGTGCACGTTTCTGGAGCGCAAGAGATAAAAAATGTCGCGGGCAGAATGACCCGTAGCCAAAAGCACTGCTTCCCCGGTGAGCGCCTCGCCCGATAGCAGGCGGACACCGCTGACTTCGCCACATGCGATCAGCAAATCAACAACTTTCGAATGAAAATGAATCTCCCCGCCACCCGCCAGTATGGTATTGCGCATTTCCATCACCAGCTTAGGTAATTTGTTGGTACCGATATGGGGATGGGCATCAAAAAGAATCTCTTCGGCAGCTCCGTGGGCAACCAAAATCTCGAGGATGCGCCTGACATCTCCCCGTTTTGTGGAGCGGGTATACAGTTTCCCATCTGAATAGGTTCCGGCGCCGCCCTCGCCAAAGCAATAGTTGGACTCTGGATTAACCGTCTGATGTTTATTGATGGCTGCGAGGTCGCGCCGGCGTTCCTGCACATTTCCACCCCGATCTACAACAATGGGTTTAAAGCCCAGCTCCATCAGCCGTAAGGCTGCGAACAAACCGGCGGGGCCTGCGCCCACCACCACTACGCGTGGCGCATCTTTTACAGAGGCCAGTTCACGGCGATACGTAATGAGCGGGGGTGCATCGGTTTTCCGATAGGCACTTACCTGAAACCGGACAATCACTTTTCTTCCCCGCGCATCCACAGATCTTCTTAGAGGGCGCACCTGCCACTCATCGGAGGAGAAACCCAGCTCCCGGGCGAGAGCCTGCTGCAACACCTGCTGATCGAATGCCTCTTCGGGCGAAAGGATTACTTCTTTGATTTCAGCCATGTGTGTCCGACCGCTAATCCCGTTGCCTCATCGCCCATCAAACGAAAAAGAATATCCGAAGTTTAGACCGAACCGGAACGATTGGGAAAAACGCTCACGGTTTACAGCAGAAAAGTAATCGGAATACAACGGCTCTACTTCGAACCTGCGGTAGCCCAGGCCATAGCCGGCAAAGGCATCAAGCGTGAAGCCATCACCATCGTTCTTCTGCATCAGGCGGATACCGAGCAGAATGCCATACTCCGCACGCTGCTCGGATGCACTCGCCAGAATCTGGCGGCTGGGCGACTGGCCAATGATGTCCGTTTTGTTGTAATGCGAGCTATTTACGAAGCGGATTTCGTGAGCGAAATACCACATGCCGGCCTTCGTGGGGTTATAGAATTTCTGGCGCACGGAGATGGCATAGCCGCGCGTGAAGATACGGTCTATTGGAATCTGTGTGTCGGCTGCAAAAAAGGGCTCGCGCAAACCCTCGAATCCAAACTCATGGCCGAGGCGTTCCTGGTTATAAAACTCCACACCGAGAGGCATTTGGCCGATGAACATGGTCATTGGGTTGAGGCCGACAATCATGCTCTGATATTCGGGGTTACGAGGCTGGAAGTAGGTAAAACCCCTGCGGGCAGTGCGGCGCACGGCGGAGGCTGGTTTCGGCGGGGCGACATGCTGGCGTGCGAGCGTCTGAATCTGATTGGCGAGCGTTTCGTTCTCCACCAAAGGCTTGAAATAGCCGGCCAGGGTGCC
>CANGUI010000344.1 GCA_947457025.1 Flammeovirgaceae bacterium
AAAGAAAAAACGGTCAGCGCGTAGAACAGCTTGCCTTTCCGGGCGCCATCGTAACCCTCAACGGGGTCGTTGCGGGGGTAAATCTCCTAAAGGGCAATCGCGCGCTCAGTTCGCAGCAGGTCCTGAATCAATCGGTGGAAACCGTAGAGTATGAATTGATTGATGCCATCTATAAACTGACTAATGAACAGCCTAAAAAAGTGCTTTGGATCTCTGGCCACGGTGAACTTGAGGGGCCTCCGGTGGAAGGAATCCTTTCTGCCCTGGAGGGGCGTTACCTGGTTGAACGTTTCCAGCTGACCGGAACTTCCGACCTTCCGCCGGCTGATGTGGCGATCGTTGCGAAACCTACCCTGCCATTTTCTGAGCAGGAGGTTTACCAGTTGGATCAGTTCGTTATGCGGGGCGGTAAACTGCTCTGGATGGTCGATGGTACACAGGCAAGCCTCGACAGTCTTATGTCAGCGGATTACTATGGCATGCCGCTTGACCTCGGCCTCGGTAACCTGTTCTTTCGGTATGGCGTGCGGATTAATGCCGATTTGGTGCAAGATCGCTTTGCTGCACAATATCCCGTTGTCACGGGAAACGTCAACGGCCGCCCCCAGTTTCAACCCATTCCGTTGCCTTTTTTTCCCCTGATAACAACGTACGCTGATCATCCAATCACCCGCAACCTGGATGCCGTCTATACCCAGTTCATCAGTTCCATTGATACGGTGAAGGCCACCGGTATTCGGAAAACACCGCTTTTCGGAACTACACCCTACTCAAAAAAAATTGGTGCCCCGGTTAAGATCAGCGTAAACGACCTGCGTAAACCTGGGCGTGACTCTACGTTCCGCGGTGGCTACATTCCGCTGGCTTATCTGCTGGAGGGAAGTTTTACATCAGTCTTTAAGAACCGATATCTACCGGCGGGCGTGGCTCAGGCTGGCTTCCGGAGAGAATCAGTCCCCACCCGAATGGTCGTCATAGCTGACGGTGATATTTTCCGAAACCCGGTGAAAAACGGCAAACCGCAGCCGTTAGGTCAGGATCCATTTGCTGAGTATTTATTTGCCAACGAAGATCTTGCACTCAACATCCTGGCTTTTCTGACGGACGATCAGGGGTTGATTCAAGCTCGAAAAAAACAAATCAAGCTGCGGCCCCTCGATCCCGTAAAGGTGCAGACCGACGGCCTTTACTGGCAAACGATAAATCTCGCCGGCCCCATGGTTTTCTGGATACTGTTTGGAATAGGTTTTTACCTGCTCCGAAAGAGGCGATATGCCTCTTTTTCAACTGACAACGGATGAATCGGGAGAACAAAATACTCAGTGCAACGCTCGTGGCCATGGTGATGGCCGTAATCTGGCTCATGAACAGCCGGGCGAACAGCGATTCAGCGCCAGACCCCTCCCTTTTTCAAGTGGAAAATCAGGCAGAAATCGATCAAGTAGTATTGGTTTCACGGGCAGATACCGTTGCGCTGGCGTTTTCGGGTTCACGCTGGCAACTGAATAACACTTTTGGGGCAGACCGAAGGATGATTAAAGTACTTTTTGCCACCCTCGATCAGGTGCGGCCTTTGCGCGAGGCAACCGGTGCCGAAGCAGACTCTGCCCGAAAGTGGGTCAGTCATTCAGGAACGACAATCACACTGTCAAAACAGGGAGAACGTGTGTTCGGATTCGGTGCCGGCGGTAACCCTGCAAAAACCGTTGCTTACTTTATCCATCCCAGCGGTGCTGTTTTCGCCATGCACATCCCGGGCTACCGCGTATACGCCAGTGGTGTTTTCGAAACCGATGCTGATAGTTGGCGCGAAAAGCGATTATTCGACTTCAATTGGCAGAATTTCAAATCGCTGACATGCAAAACGTCAGCCGGCGCCGGAGACTTCGAGATCGTCTACACCGGCAAGGGGTTTGGCTTTGCCGGCACGGACACCGATACTGCCCGGATCAATGCTTATCTGGACGACGTATCGCTGATGGGTGCCGACAGTTTCTACAAACGTGGCAACTCCGATTTACTCGACAGTATCCTTCGAACTCAGCCGAAATTTGAAATCCTGGTGCGGGATGTGGGCAGCCGTAGTTTCCGGCTGGAGGTATTTGCCGCACGGCCAGCCGATCGGCTTGTATTGGCACGCCTCAACGGCGAACCCCTTCTCCTTAGCCGTGATAACGCCACCCTGTTGGCACGCACACGGCGATATTTTCTGGCCGTACAAGCACACCAGCGCGACGTTACGCCCCCCGCCATCCAGCGTTTTTAGGATATCATTTTCTTCCTATCTTTACCCCCTCCCTTTTTGGGAATCGCTAACAACCACAAAAACAAATTAGTGCAATGAAGTTTATTGTCAATTCCAGCTACTTGCTCAGGCAATTATCACATATCAACGGAGTGATCACAACCAACCCGGTAGTGCCCATTTTAGAGAATTTTCTTTTCGAAATTGAAAAAAGTAAACTCACCGTTACAGCATCGGATCTGCAAACCTCGATGATCACCGAGTTGCAGGTAGAGTCCAAAGAGAAGGGCAGTATAGCCGTGCCGGCCCGCATTCTCTTGGACACGCTGAAAAATCTACCCGACCAACCCGTTACATTTTCGGTAGACGAGACATCGTACAGCATCGAAATCAGTTCGGACAATGGTCGCTATAAACTGGCAGGAGAAAATGCGACTGATTTTCCGAAAGTGCCAACGGTATCGAATGACTTTAGTGCCCAACTCAGTTCGGACGTGCTAAGCCGGGCCATCAACTATACGATTTTTGCCACAAGCAACGACGAGTTACGCCCCGCGATGACAGGTGTTTATGTAAATCTGGGTGATAAAAATTCAACGTTTGTGGCTACCGATGGCCACCGGTTAGTTCGATACCGCCGCATCGATATCACTTCAGAGAATGGCAGCACGATCATCATTCCGCGCAAAGCTTTAAACCTGTTAAAGGCCACACTCCCCACAGAAAATGCAGAAGTGAGTTTGGATTTCAATGGATCGAATGCCTTCTTCAAATTCGGAAACATCCGCATGACCTGCCGCTTGATTGATGAGCGTTTCCCC
>CANGUI010000345.1 GCA_947457025.1 Flammeovirgaceae bacterium
AATTCCGGCCAGGGCCAGTTTCCAGCCGCGCTTCCGAAAGCTGTTTTCGCCCGTCTGGATAAACATGCCGGTCACGGCAATGGTGAACATCGCAATTCCGAAAATATCCGAATAGTAGATCCACCAGGCACTCGTGTCTATATGAAGTTTTACCATCTGCCCCAGCAGAGGTGTCGTACGGTAATGGGTCAACGTCCCTTTTCCAGAGGCCAGCTCAATTTCTGCGTCGTAGTTAACATACGAAATGCGCAGGGCTCCATCAACAACCTGAAAGCGCCGCACGTCATCGGTGATTTGCTCGGCAGCCGAAAAGCGTGCCACCAGGCTTTCATTCACTGAATCTGGTACTGTGGGTGTCATTTTCACCTCACGGGTTTCCACTTTGTAACGCCGCGGATTCCAGCTCTGGCGGTGATTCAGAAAAATGCCGGAGATGGAAAACGCGATAATCAATCCGAGATAAAAATAAGCCAGGTCGCGGTGGGTGTTGCGGGCAGTCAGCTTCATCTTGTTTTTGGATTTATGGCTTGCAAATATCTGCCTTCGCTGAATCGAACAAAATAATCGTACCGGAAATTTCTGAATATCCGTTTTGCTTCAGCGATCCGGTGCTTCTTCAACCGTAAAAAAATCACCGGTTTCGGCTTACCCATTCGCGGGCATTCACAAAAGCTTCGATCCACGGCCCGACTTCATCCTGTTCCTTCGGGCGCGCATAGTGCGGCCAATTCCAGGGGAAGATAGACCGCTCGATGTGCGGCATGATGGCCAGGTGACGCCCGTCTGGCGAATGCACGGCGGCAATCGCATCCTGTGAGTCATTCGGGTTGCCGGGATAGGCATCGTAGGCAAAACGCGCCGCTACAGGATAATCATCGGGTCTTGACAACTTAAATCTCCCCTCTCCATGGGCCACCCACGCACCGAGGCGTGAACCGGCGAGTGACCGAAACATGACGGACGTATTTTCCGGAATCGTGAGCAAGGCGAAGATCGATTCGAAACGACCGGACCCATTGTGCTGCATGTTGGCATGCTGCGCCATCGGCACCGCTCGATTGATAAGCCCTAACTCCATCATCAACTGGCAGCCGTTGCATACGCCGAGGCTGAGTGTATCGGGCCGCTGATAAAAACGGTCGAGGGCTGTGCGCGCTTTTTCGTTGTATAAAAATGCACCCGCCCATCCTTTGGCGGATCCCAGCACATCTGAATTGGAGAAACCACCCACGAATACAATCATCTGCACGTTGGTGAGATCTTCCCGTCCGGTAATCAGGTCAGTCATGTGCACATCTTTCACATCAAACCCGGCCAGGTACAGGGCGTATGCCATCTCGCGGTCGCCGTTTACTCCCTTTTCCCGAATGATCGCCGCCCGTAGTCCGCTGGGCGTTCTGCGCTTAGCGGCAATTCCATAGGCCTGGAAACTTCCGTCAAAGCGTTGCGGAAATTGATAGGTCAGCGGCTGGCGGAAGATGTTGGCACGCCGCATGTCGGCATGGGTAGCCGGCCTTTGCAGACGATCGAACAGATAAGAGGTGTGAAACCAAAGTTCGCGCAGGCGATCGATCGGCAATTCGGTGTTGCCAGTTTGCGGATGAGTGATGGCGAGTGTCCGACTGGTTGTAACCCGACCCAGTTCATGGTGATTGATGCCGGCGGCAGCCAGCACGGCGGTAACAGCATGTACATCGCGCACTTGCAGTACGGCAGCAGGGTTCTCGCTGAAGAGCAGGGTGATTACATCCGGCCCAAGCCGGGAAAGGTTAACCTGCATGCCAACGTCCGGGGTGGCGAAACACATCTCCAGCAAGGCTGTGGCCAGTCCCCCGGCTGAAACATCATGGCCGGCCAGCACGTGTCCGGCATGAATCAGGTGTTGCAGCCCCTGAAAGGCCGATGCGAAATAGGCGGCATCGGCCACGCGCGGTGCCGTTTGTCCGACCTGGTTCAGCACTTGGGCGAAGCTGCTGCCGCCCAGCGAGAAGGGGCAACGCGAAAAGTCGATGTAGATCAGGGCGGAATCTTCCGGCTGCAAGGCTGGCGACACGGTTTTTCGAATGTCGCTGACTTCTCCAACGGCCGAGATGATGACCGTACCGGGTGACAGGACCACCTGCCCGTCCGGGTATTTTTGTGTCATCGACAGGGAGTCTTTTCCGGTGGGAATGTTGATGCCGAGTGCGCAAGCCAGGTTGCTCACGGCCTCGACAGCTTCGTAAAGACGTGCATTTTCCCCGGGCTGCCTCGCAGGCCACATCCAGTTGGCACTCAGTGATACACCGGCCAGCCCATGCGCAAGCGGAGCCCATACCAGATTAAGCAGGGCTTCGGCAATGGCCAGTTCACTGCCGTGTGCGGGATGCACCAGTGTGGCCCCTGGCGCATGACCGATAGCTGTGGCCACACCCTGGTGGCTCAAAAAGTCCAGTGCCACCACGCTGACATTGTTTAGAGGCAGCTGCAGCACACCGCAGGCCTGCTGCGTGGCCACCTTTCCGGTTACGGAGCGATCCACTTTCTTGGTCAGCCAATCCTTGCAGGCCACGGCTTCCAGTTGCAGCACCTGCTCGAGGTAGGTGATCAGTTTTTCCGATGTGTACGACACGGCTGCAAAAGCCGTTGGTCGGGTTTGATCGTGCAACACGGTTTTGGGAGAGGAGCCGAACAGGTGCGATAAATCCAGAGCAACCGGTACAGTATTTTTCTGCACGTTGCGGAAAGTGAATTTCTTGTCTCCCGTTGCTTCGCCAACCACATACAGCGGAGCGCGTTCGCGGTCTGCAATTTTCTGCAGGCTGGCAACGTCTTTTGCGTGTAAGGCAAGGCCCATGCGCTCCTGCGATTCATTGCTGATGATCTCTTTTTCTGAAAGGGTAGGATCGCCTACAGGCAGTTGGTCGAGGTATAAGGTGCCACCGGTTTCTTCGAGCAATTCACTGAAGCAGTTCAGATGGCCGCCGGCGCCATGGTCATGAATCGATACGATCGGGTTGTTGGGAGCTTCCGCTAATCCGCGAATGGCATTCATCACCCGCTTTTGCATTTCGGGGTTCG
>CANGUI010000346.1 GCA_947457025.1 Flammeovirgaceae bacterium
AATTCTGGTTTGCTGCCACTGATTATCTTCTCGGGCACGTAACTTGGCTCCGGTTAACAAAAAAAGGAAATTTTGAATCATACACATATGAAAATTAGTATCCAAGGCGTTGGGGTAAGCCCCCGGCAAGAACTCCAAGATCTGATCACCGAAAAACTCAACAAACTTGATCGCCTTACCGACCGGATTACGGAGGCCAAAGTGATTTTACGCATCGAAAAAGCGGAAGCCCCGGCCAACAAAGTGATGGAAGTACGGCTGGGTGTGCCCGGCAACGATATTTTTGTGAAAAAGCAAGGGGACAGCTTTGAAGAGCTGGTTCAAAAAACCAGCGACGTTTTGACCCGCGAGTTAAAAGACTGGAAGGAAAAAGTGCAAGGAAAATAACCTCACATCTTTGCCTCATTCAATATTTTATGAATAGCGATAAGCCGCTTGTTATCTGATTGACCAAAAAAGTAAAACACCCCAGTATTTATGGCATCTTCTCCTCTTCCGCGTGTTGCTTACTTTTGCATGGAGTACGCGCTGCAAAGCGATGTTAAACTGTATGCCGGTGGCCTCGGCATTCTGGCAGGCGACTACCTCAAGGGAGCACGAGACCATAAATTCCCAATCGTTGGTATCGGTATCAAGTGGAAGCAAGGGTACACCGACCAGCGCATTACGCCGGAAGGTAAGGCTCTGGACACGTATCCGATCTACCAGTACCCTTTTCTCAAAGATACTGGCGTTACCGTTTCGGTAACAATCCGGAAGCGTGAGGTGAAATGTAAAGTCTGGCTATGCGATAAATTTGGAACGGCACCACTTTATCTATTGGATACGGATGTGCCGGGCAACGAAGATGGTTGGATCACCGGGCAGCTTTACGGTTGGTTTGGAGAGGAACGTATTGCGCAGGAGATGGTTCTCGGCATTGGCGGGGTAAGAGCACTCCGGGCATTGAATATCCCGGTTGATGTGTATCACTTCAACGAGGGCCATGCCCTGTTTGCCGGTTTTGAGTTGGTGCGCGAAAAGATGGCAACCGGCCAGTCGTTTGAGCAAGCGCTGGAAGCCTCACGGCAGGAAATTGTGTTTACCACACACACGCCGGTGGTGCAGGGCAACGAATCGCACTACATTGATCGGCTGCTCTATATGGGTGCCGATAATGGCGCGTTTAACCGTCAACGGCTGAAGCAACTGGGAGGTTCACCTTTTAACATGACGGTCGGGGCTCTTCGCCTTTCACGGAAATCGAATGCAGTGGCCCAGTTACACGCAGTGACGGCCAACTCCATGTGGAAATCCGTGAAAGACAAGGCGCCCATCGTTGGAATCACCAATGCGATTCACCTGCCGACGTGGGTAGATAAGCGAATGATCCAGGCAGCCAGGACAAACGCAAAACCGGCTGAACTGCTCAAACTCCACCAGCAAAATAAAAAGTCTTTACTTGATTTCGTTTACCAGCGCACTGGTGTTCGCCTGAAGCAAGATGCTCTGCTGATTGGTTTCTCGCGCCGTGCTGTTCCGTACAAGCGCAGCGACTTTATTTTCAGCGACCGGAAAAAAGTTGACAATTTATTTAAGTCCGGTAAGTTGCAGATTATCTTTTCGGGAAAGGCACATCCGCTGGATGACCGTGGCAAAGAAATCGTTGCCAACATTGTAGCGCTTACAAAACGATATCCAAAGTCGGTGGTATTTCTGGAGAATTACGATATGACGATTGGCTCCATGCTGGTACGCGGATCTGACGTTTGGCTTAATAACCCGCGCAGGCCTCAGGAAGCGAGTGGAACATCCGGCATGAAAGCCGCCATGAACGGCGTGCTCAACTTATCCATTCTGGATGGCTGGTGGCCCGAAGCCTGCCAGCACGGAGTAAATGGTTGGCAATTTGGAGATGGCTATGAAAACAGGGATGAAAAGCAACTGGATGAACACGATCAGGTAGCCATGTACCGTGTACTGCTGGACGACGTGATGCCTACATACTACACCGATAAGAAGAAATGGGCGGATATGATGCGTGCGAGCATTCTGAGTACACACGAGCAGTTTGCCATTAAGCGCATGTTGCTCGAATACTACGAAAAGCTCTACACTGTCTGACGCCGGGATGGCAGAAATAACAACCCGCTGTGCGGTGCGCCGGAAAATTTCCATTCGTGTTTATGTGTTCGCTTCAGGTATGGTTTTGTTATCCGTGCAGTTCTGCATCGCGCAAGATGAAGTGCATGTAAAAATTCCGGCAGGAACGTTTCGAATGGGCCATGGCGGAGGTGGTCAGCGGGAAGCGACACAAACCGTTACTGTGAATGCCTTCTTTCTCGATAAAACCGAAGTAACCAACGAAGCGTTTGCCAAATTTGTAGCAGCCACCGGCCACCAAACTGTTGCCGAGCGTACCGTTTCGTGGGATGAATTGCGCCCAATGTATCCGGCGGGTACACCTCCCCCCGACTCTACCGTGCTAAATCCCGGATCGCTTGTGTTCGTGCCAACCGGGCGCTATGTGCGCCTGAATGATCCCAGCCGCTGGTGGCGGTGGACGACCGGTGCAAACTGGCAACATCCTGCGGGACCCGAGAGCGCCTGGACGGGTTTGGAAAATTATCCGGTGGTACATGTGGCGTACGCAGATGCCGAAGCATATTGTGCCTGGAAAGGGAAACGCCTGCCCACGGAGGCCGAATTTGAATGGGCATCGCGCGGGGGGGTTACCGATAAGAAATTCGCGTGGGGCGATGAGTTAAATCCTGAAGGCAAGTTCTATGCAAATTATTTTCAGGGTGCTTTCCCGGTAAAAGATGCCGGTGATGATGGGTATCCGGGACTCGCGCCCGTTCGGTCGTTTCCTCCAAATGGCTACGGCGTATATGATCTGATTGGCAACGTTTGGGAATGGTGCTCCGATCCTTTTCAACCCAGAGCGGGTGAGCGCGAAAGTGAACTGCTGAATCAAAAGCCGCGGGTAACCAAAGGCGGGTCGTTTTTGTGTAGCCCGAATTACTGCTCCAACTATTTGCCCGCAGGCCGTCAGGCCAGCGAGCCAAACTCGGGAGC
>CANGUI010000347.1 GCA_947457025.1 Flammeovirgaceae bacterium
ATGCTGTCGCAATTACGTAGCTGCTCGCCGTAGCTCCTCCTATGTCTACTCCGTTCTTCTTCCATTGATACGTCAGTCCCGTGCCGCTCGCCACTACGCTGAAGGTCACGTTCGCCGTCCCCTCGCATACCGTCTGGCTGCCGGTCGGATGTGTCGTGATCAGAGGAGGTTCGTTTACTGACAACGTACCATAAGAGAGAGTGCCATTAGGTACGGCATCGCCACCCGAAACAAGAAAAGTACCGCCCGCTAACGGCCTAACAATATCGCCAGATGCTCCCGAAGCAATTGCTTTGACTTGCACGTCATTGATTTGGAATTGGTCAGTATTGCCAACACCCGAGATAGAAACCAGTATTGTGAGCTGCGTAGCTGTAACCGACTGAATACTGGCCGATACAATATCGCCGCCTCCTGGGTGAGTAACCGAACCAACCGCAATGAACTCAAAATTTGTAGGAGCGGCCAAAATGAAAGTCGCATTTGTCTGGCCATCAGAAAATCCATCAGGAGTTGTTTCGGCAACCGTAATTGTAGACAGAGTTTGGCTTGACCCAACACAGATTGTTGCAGGCGCAGGTGTGACCGATGTCTGCGCAAAACCATCCCTCGCAAAAAAAAGAGTAAAAGCAACCGCAAAAAAGGGTATTAGAAAACCAGAACGTGCGGGTGGGGTCATCCGGGAGACTTAAACGATAATTTGATTACTAATGAGGATCAAAAGTAACCAATTTACAAGCAAAAAAGGAGGTTCAGGGTTCGAATTTCCCCTGCCGGTTCAGTTTGATTAAAACCATCTTTTGTTGCCCCTGCACATCTCCAATCCCCATCGTACCCAAGACCAGTATCCGCCGGTCGGGTCCTTCGAAAACATTACCTACAAAATCGTTGGCAACACCACCAAACGTAACTGCCGGAGGATCACGCCACAGATCCGAACCCTGGCGATCAACAAGTTTCAAAAAAATGTCGCCTTGAAGAGTTGTTTGGTCTGGCATAAAGTTCTTCGTCGCCCCCACCAGAAAACTCCCGGATCCGAAACTGGTAACGACGGACGCCATGGGAATCTCGCTTTGATTCTGAGATAAGTTACTGGTAATCAATGTCAAGTTTCCCCCGGTTACAGTACCACCTCCCACCCCAACAAAAAGGTAAAAAACATCCTGCCTACCGTTGGGTTTGGTTGAAATCCCGGTAACAGCATACCCCGATGTTAAATTATCCCGGCCCACCGACGTCACGACTTCATTTTCATCCGGCCGCCCAAACGGGAATTGGGTCGTCACCTCTGCACCCACATTAGAAAGTTGAAAGATGAGAACATCGTTCTCGCTTTCGACATTCCTATTCAAAGCTCCTGCGTCATTGTAGGCAAACACTGTATACAGATTGGCATTTTCCTGGGTTACCTTATGTATTGTAAAAACACGACCTGTGCCCCGCTGCAATGCTCTTCCAGTCCCATCTCCCCAAATGCCGGTGTACGGCTCGAGGTCTGAATTTAAGCGAAGAATAATCCCGTCAATCCGATTGTCTTGATTCGGATTTTCACGACCAGGATCTGGCCTGGTCTCCTTTGTACTACCCGCAACCAAAAATCCAGTAGTTATCGGGGTAATCGTTTTAGCTTCTTCATCTTTTAAGGAATGTACGTAAACCGTACTGTCAAGGCGAAGACCATCCCTGCCCACAATGAGCACCAGAATATCTTTATCCCCGGATTGGCTTTGGACATCAGCTACAATTGCCAGATGGCCGGCAGACGTTAATTCCATGTCCTTGGCAGATTCTTCGCGCGCCCCACCGAACGTTTTCTGCCAAATCATGTCTCCTGCTTTGTCCACCTTCAATACGTAGATTTGTTTGTTGTTACGAATGGTGGAATTACCAAGTAAGTAATAGTCATTGTCAGGGCCAATTACCATGTCTACCCCCTCCTGATTTCCCTCCAGCCCGTAGAACTTCAAAAATGCTTCATCCGGTTTGAGTGACAGGTCCGATACATCGTTGCAAGCCGTTAGACCTGCGAGTAGGAGAAAAAAGAACGCACTACGCATCTTTACCCCCTTTCTTCAGGAATGAGAACAACTTTATCCGTTTGATTTTTCTGGGTTTATAGAGCGGATAAACGTAGCCAATATTGAAGGAAAAATTATCTGCCTGAAAGTAAGGAGGAGAAAAACTATACGACGAAAAGGTGCGATCTAAACCGCCTTCTCTGTCGGTGTAATACTTATCTTCTATATTTAAGGTTTTGAGACCACGCATATAACGCGCTTCTGCAAGGATATAGTTGCGCCCGATTTTCACCTTCACACCTCCACCAAGCATGACGGAGTTCGTAAATGGCCGATACTTGTACGTTCGATTAATAAACCGGCTTTGATTTTTTACTTCAATGGGTGCAGCACCATCGCCCTCCCCGCTGCTGGTAATATCAACATATTCGTACTGGCTTTCAGTTAACAACAGCAAGTTGAACGCCATACCCGCAAACCCATAGGGACGAATCTTACCAACGTGATCTGTAAAGCGAACGTACACAGGCAGGTCTAGCCAAAGCATACGGGTTTCGCTGGCAGCTTGATCTGATTGAAAAAAACCACTCTGATTGATGCGGTCGCGCCGAAACCCAAAAAATACTTCACTGCCCAATCCCCAGCGTTCAGTAATATTCCACTCTACGCCACCCCCAAGATTCAATCCAATCAAAGAAGTTATTTCATCCCGAATTTCCCGGCCTGTTAATCCCGGATTCCAAACCACGCGAGGCATACTATATACCAAACCCACTTTTCCATGCGTAGTGAGTATAGCCGATGATGTGAAATTTTTACTTATATTAACGATATCTATCGACTCGGTGAGTTCATTTGGAACAAATTCAGGATTTGCTTCAAGCACCTTGAGATAGCATTTATCGGCATTTGCCTGGTCATCAATCAACAAATAGGTTTGGGTGAGCAAAAGAAAGGCGCGAAAGCTTTGATCGCGTGAGAACTGGGGCAGGCAATCGCTCAAAATACTCGGGACCCCAAAAAAACGCCCGGAA
>CANGUI010000348.1 GCA_947457025.1 Flammeovirgaceae bacterium
AGCAGCGGTACCGGATGCGGTATGTGGATCTGGTTGTCAACCCCCACGTGCGCGATGCGTTTGTTAAGCGCACCCGCCTGGTAAACTCCATGCGGCAGTACCTGAATCAAAAAGGGTACCTCGAAGTAGAAACGCCCGTTCTTCAACCTTTGTATGGGGGAGCAGCAGCGAAGCCGTTCAAAACGCACCACAACACCCTGGACATGACGCTCTATCTGCGAATCGCCAATGAGTTGTACCTGAAACGCCTCATTGTGGGGGGCTTTCATGGGGTGTATGAGTTCTCGAAGGACTTTCGTAATGAAGGAATGTCGCGCTTTCACAATCCCGAGTTCACGCAGGTAGAGTTGTATGTGGCGTACAAAGACTATTACTGGATGATGGATCTCGTGGAAGAAATGATCGAGCAGGTGGCACTCGACCTGCACGGCACCACACAGGTACAGGTGGGCGATCAGGTGATTGATTTCAAGCGGCCGTGGAAGCGCTTTACGATGTACCAGGCCATCGAACATTTTACCGGTATCAACATTTCGGAAATGGATGAGGCAGCGCTGCGCGCTACCTGTCGGACGTTGCAGGTACCGGTTGACGCTACGATGGGCAAAGGCAAATTAATCGATCAGATTTTTGGTGAAAAGTGCGAGCCCCATCTGGTGCAACCCACCTTTATTCTGGACTATCCGGTGGAAATGTCACCCCTGGCAAAAAAACACCGCTCCGTACCGGGCCTGGTAGAACGATTTGAAGCGATCTGCAACCGCAAGGAAATTTGCAACTCCTTTTCAGAATTAAACGATCCCATCGACCAGCGCAGGCGGTTTGAAGAACAACTGGAACTTGGCAAGCGGGGCGATGAGGAGGCCATGACGCTGGATGAAGATTTCCTGCGTGCTTTGGAGTTCGGCATGCCCCCGACGGCCGGCTTAGGGATAGGCATCGATCGCCTTTCAATGGTGATGACGAATTCCCCTTCCATTCAGGATGTGATCTTTTTTCCACAGATGAAGCCTGAGAAAAAAGAGGAAAACAGTACAGAAGCTGACTTCGCAGCCGCAGGCGTGCGCCCGGAGCTTTTGCCGATTTTACACAAACTGGGTATCCATACCGTTACCCAGTTGCGCCAGATAAAAGCCACCAAGTTGTTCAACGATATCCCTGGCATGCGCAAGAAGTTGAAACTGGAGGCCGTGCAAAATCCCACGTTAGTGGAAATAGAAGCCTGGTTGCAATAGGCTAAAGCGTGTCGAGGAAGTTACGGGTACGGTCGAGTTTCAGATCCCGCAACATGCCGGATTTGATGCCGATGCTGAAGTTGTAGCTGGTAAAGCGGCCGAAGGGAGTCCAATTGACCGACACCTGCCAGCAGTGGAGGTCGCGGTTTATTCCCAGCGTGGTGATGGTGAACTGACTGGTTTCAAAGTCATACCCCGAATTGAATACAACTTTCCATTTTTCGGTTAGTGACACATCTCCGCTAAACCGTATTGTTTGCGTTACACGCGCCTGTTGGTACCCCACCCGGGAATAATCCAAGTTGAAGTTGATCCGCAGATTCCAGGGCACGTCAAAATCGACATACGCATCGGCATTCCGCAGCAGAAAGTTTTTATCCGAGTCGCGTAGGTTAGATTTGGCGATTTTTTCGCGTGTAGTGTTGTCGCTCTCACGCCCTTTCGGGTTTAGGTTGGTGCTAAACGCAAAATTGGCATTGGTGATCTGGCCTAGCGAAAATCCATCCTTCCAGGCATAGCGGTCAATCCGGCGTTGTACAACGTTCGTTTCGGTGAAGGGAATACTCAGAACGTATTGGTACGGATCAATGACGGCACTCAGGTTGAGATTTATTTTGTCGTTCAGGATGTTGGTGTTTGCCGCGAGCGCGAAGGGGGCCAGCTTAAATGAGTCTGCCGCCAGATTGTAACTGCTCGAGAGACTAAGCGTATTCAGCAGCGAGATCTTGCGGGCAACGGTATCTTTTTTGCCCATCACTTTCATCTCCAGGTTGTTGTTGATGCCAAACCCCACCGAGTTACTGATGCCGCTACGCGATGAACCATAGGCAAATCCCTCATGCACAGACTTTAACTCTTCACGTCCGTTTTCGAGGGTCACCCGTTGGTAATAGCCATACCTATCCAGCGTAAAATCAGGTTGATAGTTCCACGACAGGGTGGGATTGACCACATGCCGGATGGCTTTGATGCGTGCCTTTGGATTACGCGACACAATCATCCCAAAAATCCGTGTGGTAACACTGACGCCTCCGCTGTAATTTGCGATGCGGTTAAATCCGCGAACGGTGTCGATGGCGATCGCCCGCGTACCCGAGGAATCCACACCCCACACCAATTTATTCAGGTACCAGGTTTCGTCATAATTCAAAGACGGGCTGACCTGCAGGTGTTTCAGTATGCGAAATGAGGTGGCGAGTGGAATGTTGAACCGTGCGCCTTGTTTGGCATTGCGGAAAAAAGCAGGCAGATTCTCAAGATTAAACGGGGCAATACTATCGCGGTCAACAATATTTCCTTCTTTTGTGCGGATGATCCGGCCGAGATTATTGGTGATCTGATTCGTGGCCGTAGCGGTGATCCGGAAGGCAATGTTTTGCAGCAAGTCGCTTCCGGATCCTTTGAATGGATAGATGTTGTTCAGGTTCACGTTCAGGTCAGGAAAAGGCACATCTACTTGCCGGGTACGCAGGTCCTGGTTGATGCGCAGGTTCGCCCCCAGACTCACGGGAACATTGGTGAACGTTTTCGAATACGACACATTCGAGGCCATCCGGCGGGTGACCTGATCCAACCGCGGCGCACCGGGGTTGGTGTTCACACCCAGAAAATTATTTTGGTTGAAACTCGCTGTAGCGGCGTTAACCGATGCTGAGAACCGCCCGGTGCCCCGCGATTGCGGGCTATGGCTCCACGTTAACCTGAAGTCACGGAGTTTGTCAGTATTCTCAATCTTATCACTCAGGTTGTTATTCGTGTAGCCAAAAGAGAACGTGCCATTGTAGGCATAGCGCTTTTTGTACGTGGAGTTGAG
>CANGUI010000349.1 GCA_947457025.1 Flammeovirgaceae bacterium
GTCGCTGCCCGCAGGTACGTTCGGTGCCTTTTTGCTGTTGGCGCTCCTCGGGTTGGAGAACAACATCGATGCCCAGGTGGCGCTGATCATGTTGATCGGCTTGCTGGGTAAGAATGCGATTCTGATTGTAGAGTTTGCGGCCCTGCGCCATCGCGAGGGACAAACTCCGCTGCAAGCCGCGACTCAGGGTGCAAAGGAACGCTTGCGGCCAATCTTGATGACTTCGTTCGCGTTCATTGCCGGTCTTGTGCCGCTGGTACTGGCCTCCGGTGCAGGTGCGGTGGGAAATCAAACCATCGGTGCAGCCGCGCTAGGCGGAATGTTATTCGGCACGCTGTTGGGCGTGGTAATCATACCCGGCTTGTATGTGGTTTTTGCATCGCTGGGCGACCAGTTGAACAAATCCCGAAAATTGGAGGAAGCTCCGTACACGGAAACGATCTGATAAAAATGAAACGCATTATCTTTTTCATCATCACGCTGTCGCTGGCCACTGGCTGCCGGGTTACACGCGATACTACCGCAGAAGAATCCCTGCCGTTACCGGATCAGTTCTCGCCCGCGTTGGCCGACACCACCAACCTGGCAAGCCTGCCGTGGCGTGCGCTGGTGACCGACTCATTGCTGATGGCTTTACTGGATGAAGCCCTCACGAACAACTTTGATGTGCGTATGGCAGCCCAACGCATCGAACAAGCGCGGGCGGGTGTGCTCGCAGCCCGGGGCCAACTGTTGCCGAACGTAACGGGCGGGGGTATGGCCGGCATCCGCAGGTTTGGGTTATACACGATGGACGGTGCGGGCAACGCCAGCACGGACATCCGTCCCGGAGAAGTGGTGCCCACCAACTTGCCGGATTATTTCGTTGGCCTGCAAAGCAGTTGGGAGGTGGATATCTCCGGCAAACTGCGTAATCAAAAGCGGGCGGCAGTGGCACGGGTACTGGCGTCTACCGAGGCGCGGCAGTTTGTGATCACCAACCTCGTGGCAGAAGTGGCCGCTGCGTATTATGAGCTGTTGGCATTTGATCTCGAACTGGAGATCATCACAGCTACGGTAAAACTTCAGGCAGATGCGTTGCGTGTGGTTACCATTCAAAAAGAAAATGGGGTAGCCAACGAACTTGCCGTTAACCAGTTTGAAGCGCAACTCCTCAACACGCGCGCGTTGGAAATTCAAATACGCCAGTTCATCATCGAAAACGAAAGCCGGATTAACTTTTTATTGGGCCGGTTTCCGCAGCCCATCCCGCGGAGCACGGCCACACTCGAACAAGACCCACGCCCGACATTTGCTGCCGGCACACCCGTGCAGTTGCTGAGAAACCGCCCCGATCTCCGTTCGGCCGAACTGGAGTTATTTGCCGCCAAGGCCGATGTGCGGGCCGCGCGCGCAGCTTTCTATCCGCAACTGAATGTCTTGGCTGGTGTTGGTTTTCAGTCCTACCGAACCGATTTGTTGTTTCAAACACCGGAGTCGTTTGCTTTCAATTTGCTGGGCGGGCTTTGGGCACCGCTGTTAAATCGAAACGCCATTCAGGCGCGGTTCAAGGGTGCGAGTGCGTATCAGCTGGAGGCTTTACTAAATTATCAGCGGAGCATCGTGGGGGCGTACACCGAAGTGTTTAACGAATTGAACCGCTATGAAAACTTAAATCGGATGTACACCCAAAAACGGCAGGAAGCCGAGGTGTTAACCCGCGCAATTGCTACCGCCAACGAACTGTATCGCACCGGGCGGGCCAACTACCTGGAAGTACTGCTCACGCAGCAAAACGCACTGGATGCCCGGGTGGATTTAGTTGAGGCGCGCAAAAAACAACACCAAAGCCTGATTCAGGTGTACCGGGCGCTGGGTGGTGGGTGGCGGTAAGGAAAAACGTTACCTGATTCCAAAACCAGCATTTACATGAGCGGAAATTGGGGTGAAATACTGATCATACTTGGCTTGATCCTGATCAACGGGCTTTTTTTGATGTCCGAGATGGCGTTGGTATCTTCCAAAAAAGTTCGACTTGAATCGGCCGCCCGAACCGGCTCGAAGGGTGCGCGGGCAGCTCTCAATTTGTACTTGTCGCCAACCTACTTTCTGTCCACCGTGCAAATCGGCATTACGCTAATCGGTTTGTTGACGGGGATTTTTAGCGGAGAGAACCTGACGGGTGATCTGGAAGCGTATCTGATCTCGGTTCCCTGGGCTGAGCCGATTGCAGATGAATTGGCGATTGCCCTTGTGCTGATTCTCGTTACCTTTTTTTCGCTTGTGCTTGGCGAATTGATCCCGAAGCAAATCGGGCTGTCTAGACCGGAGGCGATCGCACGCGTGATGGCCACACCCATGACCATTCTGTCCAGAATTACATTTCCATTTGTATGGTTGCTCACCAAAACCTCCGATCTTTTACTCACGCTTTTTGGTCTCAAGAAGGGGCGGGACAACAATATCACGGAGGAAGAGATTAAGGCGATCATCCAGGAGGGGGCGCAGGGTGGCGAGGTTCAAAAAATTGAACAAGACATTGTGGAACGCGTGTTTGCGCTGGGCGATCGTAAGATAAGCTCGCTGATGACTATCCGGGGTGATTTGGTGTTCCTTGATTTGGCCGATGACCCAAAAAAGATTCGGGAAATTGTGAAACGTGATTTGCATCGGATCTATCCCGTTTATGAACAAGACAAAGACAAACTGGTGGGTATCATTTCGCTGAAAGAACTTTACGCCCACGATTTGGAACCCGGCTTTACCTTGCGCAATCACCTTAAACCAGCCACCTACCTCGATCAGTTCACATCGGCCTACAAGGCATTGAAATATTTTAAGGCATCAAAGACACATTACGCGCTGGTCACGAACGAGTACGGACTTGTGCTCGGCATCGTAACCATGGATGATATCCTGAAAGCTCTTGTGGGCGATGTATCCGAGTTCTATTCGGAGGAGTTCCCGCTTACGCAGCGCCAAGACGGTTCATGGCTGGTTGATGGTCAGTATCCATTAGCTGAATTTGCCCGCCAGTTTAAGATCGAAGACCCGGATGAAGAAAGCA
>CANGUI010000350.1 GCA_947457025.1 Flammeovirgaceae bacterium
ACCTTGTTGGCCAGAAACACGGTAAGTACGGCCTTCGAGCCATAAAAGGCAAAGCGTTCAAATAGCTCCAGCACGTTGGCCACCCAGAAGGTGGGGTGAAAGGCCTGGCGAGTCTGTTGCCAGCGTTGTATAAGGTTCATTCAGGCAGGTCTAAACTGTTTCAAAGTAGATAGTCTGTACCACTCTTGCAAGTGGCGGCGGGTAAGATCGCCATACGCTTTTTGGGCGTGCCCCGCGCGCCCGGTTACCGCGCGCCGCGTTGTGGGGCCGCAACCTGCTGTTCACGCAGCGCATTTTCGCGCGCGCGGGTCGTGCCTTCGCTACTCGTGCGCCCTGCGGGCGGCACTCAAACAGGCCGCTCAGTCACTCACGCATCACCACACCCACCAGACCGCTACATGTGCTTTGGCAGCGCACATGCACTTGCGGCAAACCCGCGCCACTCCGAAAAAAAACCCGAGCGTGTCGGGTCTTTTTCATCAGCATTACCGGGATTAGTGCTCGTCTTCGCGTTCCGGGGCGAGGCTCCACCGCTTTGGCGAACGCCACAGACCGGAAAGCAGCAATTCCCGCATGAAAATAAATTCTTTCGGCAACTTGTCGTACATGCGCTCAAATAACTCGGCATGCTGCAGCAACTCATTTTTCCAATCCTCAGACTCAATCGACATAATGCTCTCGAACTGCTCGCGCGTAAAGTCGCTTCCCGTCCAGTCAATATCTTCGTAGGTCGGCATCCACCCGATCGGGCTCTCCACGGCATTGGACTCGCCCCGGATCTTCAGCACAATCCACTTCAGCACGCGCATGTTATCGCTAAAGCCGGGCCAAATGAATTTGCCGTTCGCATCCTTCCTGAACCAATTCACACCAAAAGTCCGCGGTGGAGCCGGTATATTTCGCCCGAATTGCAGCCAGTGATTGAAGTAGTCGCCCATGTGGTAGCCACAGAAAGGCAACATGGCAAATGGATCGCGTCGTACCTTCCCGATTTCACCGAACGCTGCTGCCGTCATCTCGCTGCCCATGGTCGCGGCCAGGTACACACCGTATGCCCAGTTAGACGACTGATAGACGAGCGGTATGGTGGTGCTCCGGCGTCCCCCGAATATTAACGCGCTGATTGGCACACCTTTGGGATTCTCCCAATCTTCATCAATGGAAGGGCATTGGTAGGCCGGAGCTGTAAAGCGCGCATTCGGATGTGCAGCCGGCTTGCCGGAAGCCGGATCATACTTCACACCACGCCAATCAATCAAGTCTTGGGGCGGCTCCTTCGTAAGTCCCTCCCACCATACATCGCCATCAGCCGTTAAAGCTACATTGGTGAAAATGGTATTTTTCTCGATCGACTTCATCGCATTCGGATTGGTTTTCTCGTTCGTGCCGGGAGCTACACCAAAATATCCGGCCTCCGGATTGATTGCGTACAACCTTCCATCCTTGCCCGGTTTGATCCACGCAATGTCATCGCCCACGGTCGTAATCCGCCAACCGTCCATTCCTGCAGGCGGAATCAGCATGGCGAAGTTGGTCTTTCCGCACGCGCTGGGAAACGCGGCGGCAACATAATCTTTCTTGCCATCGGGGCTCTGTACACCCATAATCAACATGTGCTCTGCTAACCACCCCTCCTCCTGCCCCATGACAGAGGCAATGCGAAGGGCAAAGCATTTTTTCCCGAGCAGCGCATTTCCTCCATAACCCGAGCCATACGACATGATCGACCGCTCCTCCGGAAAATGGACGATGTATTTAGTCGTGGGATTAGTTGGCCACTTGGCATCGGGTTGCCCCGGCTTCACGGGAGCTCCCACGGAATGCAGGCACTTGACATACTCCCCGGTCTCACCAAGTACATGCATAACGTTTACTCCCACCCGCGTCATGATGTGCATGTTCACCACCACATATTCTGAGTCGGTAAGTTCTATACCAATTTGTGCAATTTCAGAACCTACGGGGCCCATGCTAAAAGGAATCACATAGAGGGTTCTGCCCTGCATACAACCCGCAAAGAGCGGCCTCAGGGTACGCTTCATTTCGCGTGGATCCATCCAATTGTTGGTGGGGCCGGCATCTTCCTTGCGCTTGCTGCAGATGTAAGTCCGGTCTTCCACGCGGGCCACATCGCTGGGATCAGAAAAACAGGCAAAACTATTCTCCCGCTTCTTCAGGGGTATAAACGTGCCTTTCTGCACCAGTTTCTGGCACATTTCATCATATTCCTCCTTCGAGCCATCGCACCATCGAACAGCCTCGGGCTTGCATAACTCGACAATCTCATTCACCCAGGAACGCAGATCCGGGTGCTTCACGGTGTAGGTTGATTTTTCAACAAATGAATCAGTCATATTCGGTAGAATTTTGTTCTTTATTGACGCTGCTAAAGTACTACCACCCGGAGGGAAAATGAAAATCCAACAACCGATAGATAGTATGATTTTTATCAGAAATCCACGCGGTAAACAAGAATGGGAATGATTCCCAACTGATTCCGGCTGGCTACACGCTGCAAAAAGGTATCAAAATAGGTAAACGCCACATGTTGCTTGTTCGTCACATTTTGAATATCCAACGCGAGTGTTCTTGTGTAGTTCTTTTTGTTTTTACGCCAGCTGACGCGCACATCGGCCCGCCCGTAGTCGGGTAAGCGCACAACGTACCCTCGGCGCGTATCAAAGATTGTAGTACCAAAGACCTGCGAGGTTGCCTCGTCAATAACTTGCTGACGAAGTCCGCCAAAATAGATGAACCGGAAGTGCACACCGAGTGTGTGGGTAGCACCACCCCACTCTTTGCCCGCCAGGAAATTGCCCGTGTAACGCCCATTGAAACGCGAAAGGTATTCAACTCCGCGCGCATCCGTAAACATGGCCCGGTAGAGCGATCCATTCAGCGCGTAGTAAACGGAATTCGAAAAGGAACGCTCAAGCGATGCAGCCACGCCGGCCTGCGAGCCCTTTCCCGCATTTACCAACCCGGGAGGTGCAAACTCATCGAACTGATTGAGTGCTGAAAAAAGAGACCCGTCTACC
>CANGUI010000351.1 GCA_947457025.1 Flammeovirgaceae bacterium
CCACCATGTTAACGCGCAACAATTGGCGATTGGCGTCAATAGAATCCATCAGGCCGCCCACTTCCTCGAGGGTTTGAGCCACTTGCTGGCTGGTCTCGAGCGCACTTTTCAGCGAGTCGAGTTGTGTCTGCATTTGTTGTTTTTCATTGCCGCAACTGGCTGCTCCCAGCAACAGTGCTGCCAAAAAACCGATTGTCATCTTCCGAGGCATAGTACAGTGATTTTGTTTAACGTTAAACAAAGGTAAAGCAGGCTGCAATCGCGACACTTCTGATTGGGTAATTTTTTTTTACCCTCGGAATTTGCCGGATTAATGTAACTTTCGCCCCGTTTTAGAGGGGTATTCCCTTTATCAATGCCCAAATTAATTACCACGCGAACGCGCATCGCAGACCTCGGGAAACCACGTATCGTTGTTATTGGCGGTGGTTTTGGTGGCCTTGAGGTAGTGAAGAACCTACGCGGCCTGAAAGCTCAGATTGTGCTTTTCGATAAGTTCAATCACCACACGTTTCAACCCTTGTTGTACCAGGTGGCCACGTCCGGGCTGGAAACCAACTCCATTGTAGCTCCCTTCCGAAAAATATTCTCACGCCAAACTGACTTTTATTTTCGATTAGCTGAGGTAAAAGCTGTTGCTGCCGAAGAAAATTCCATTGAAACCTCAATTGGCAGTGTAAAATACGACTACCTGGTGATAGCAACCGGCGCGTCCACCAATTTCTACGGCATGAGCGACATCGAGAAGCACGCGTCATTCATGAAAAATATTGTGGATGCCACGAAACTTCGTAACCGGATCATCCGGAACCTTGAGTATGCGCTGCTCACGGAGGATGCGGAAGTGATGAACAGTTTAATGGACTTCGTGATTGTGGGTGGCGGCCCAACGGGTGTGGAACTGGCCGGCGCGCTTACGGAGTTACGAAAAAATGCCTTCCGCAAAGACTATCCGGAGTTAGATATGCGGCAGATGGACATTTATCTGGTAGAGGCCTCCCCGCGCCTGCTTAACGGCATGTCTGAAAAGGCGAGCGCCAAAGCGCTTGAATTCCTTGAGGAGATGGGCGTACACGTGCTGCTGAATACGGCCGTAAAATCGTACGATGGCTACGAGGTGGAGCTCAGCACGGGCAAACGCCTGATCAGCCGCTCCCTGATCTGGGCGGCCGGCGTGAAGGGAAATCCGATTGACGGGCTGAATCCCGAGTCCATCACCCGCGGTAACCGCCTGCTGGTTGACGAATTCAACCGCATCAAAGGGTATGAGAACATTTTTGCCATCGGCGATGTAGCGCTGATGGAAGGCGACGCAAAATTTCCAAAGGGCCATCCGCAAATGGCACCGCCGGCCCAGCAACAGGGCAGGCTGGTTGCAACCAATATCCGCAGGCTGATTGCCCGGCAACCGTTGAAGCCCTTCCGCTATTTCGACAAGGGTTCGATGGCTACTGTGGGACGGCACAAGGCCGTAGTGGACATGCCCGGGGGGGTTCGGTTTCAGGGTTTTTTCGCGTGGTACGTGTGGATGTTTGTACACCTGATGGCCATCGTGGGCTGGAAAAACAAAGTGTTTACATTTTTCAGCTGGATGTGGAGCTACATCAGCTACGATCGCAGCAACCGATTGATCATTGGCCGCAATGAGGAAAAGCTCTCACCGGACGAACTAAAAGGAACTTAGCCGTGGACGAATCGCGTCATAGTAAATTACACACCCTCTCCGTTGCAGGCGTGTTGGTTTCACTCGGAATCATCTACGGGGATATCGGTACATCTCCCATCTATACCCTGCGCTTTATCGTAGGCAATCATATCATTACAGAAGACCTCATTTTGGGCGGTCTGTCATGTGTCTTCTGGACGCTGACGATCATCACAACCATCAAGTACATCTACCTGGCGTTAAATGCAGATAACAAAGGTGAGGGTGGAATCTTCGCACTCTATGCGCTGGTACGGCGCTACAAAGCCGGTTGGGTGATTTTTCCGGCTATCATCGGATGTTGCACGCTGATTGCCGACGGGTTTATTACGCCCGCCATCAGCGTTACGTCCGCCATTGAAGGACTACGGTCGCTGAACCCGGACATTTCCGAAAATGTGATCATCACCATCGTGATTGTCATTCTGGTTGGCCTTTTTGTTTTCCAACAATTCGGCAGCAGCGTGGTGGGCAAAACCTTCGGGCCCGTGATGCTGGTGTGGTTTGTTTTTATCGGTGTCATGGGCCTCATTCAACTGGTGCAAAATCCGGTAGTACTGAAAGCTATCAATCCCTACTATGCGGTGCAGTTACTTACCCGGTATCCGGGCGGTTTTTGGATACTGGGTGCCGTCTTTCTTTGCACCACGGGCGCCGAAGCCATGTATTCCGACCTCGGGCATTGCGGCAAGTCGAATATCCGCACGGGCTGGGTATTTGTGTTTGCGTGCCTGTTGCTGAGTTACATGGGGCAGGGGGCCTGGTTGCTCCAACACCAGGGTGAAACCCTGCAGGGAAAAATTCCTTTTTTCGAAACGATGCCCCGTGAGATGGTTTTCGTTGGGGTACTGCTGGCCACGCTGGCCACGATCATCGCCAGTCAGGCGTTGATCTCCGGAACTTTTACGCTGGTAAACGAGGCCATGAAACTAAAACTGTGGCCCAACACGCGCGTGCGCTACCCAACACAGGTGAAGGGTCAAATCTACATCCCCGCCATCAACTGGATTCTGATGTTTGGAAGCATCCTGGTGGTGTTGTATTTCCGTGCCTCCGATGCCATGCAGGGCGCCTACGGTCTGGCCATCACATTCGATATGCTCATGACCACCTCTTTGCTGGTGTACTACTTTGCTACAGCCAAGAAATCGCGCATCAGGGCCTCCACCATGGCGTTGGCTTTCTTTGCCGTAGAAGGTGCCTTTTTGATATCTAATCTCAGCAAATTCAGCCACGGGGGCTGGGTTTCCTTCTGCATTGCATTTGCTTTCTTTCTGATGATGTATGTGCTGATGAAAGCCCGGCACTTGCGCGACCGCCACACCGAG
>CANGUI010000352.1 GCA_947457025.1 Flammeovirgaceae bacterium
AATCATCACCGGCCGGTGGCGTTGATTATCCGATCCAACATATTCCAGTTCAAAACGCTCCGGCAGGTTGTAGTCCACCTGAATGGTGCCCAACTGCCAGCTGCGCCCGAGCGCGTCTTTCACCATGAAATCCAATTTGGGGCCATAGAAGGCGGCCTCGCCCTTCACCGACACGGTAGTGAGGCCCCGCTCATCAGCAGCTTCTTTGATCTCCCGCTCGGCGCGGTCCCACAGCTCATCTGAGCCAATGTATTTCGATTTGTTTTCTGGATCGCGCAGCGACAACTGCGCCGTGTAGTTTTCAAACCCAAGATTGGTAAACACCTTCAATACCAGGTCGATCACCTTGATGAACTCATTCTTCACTTGATCCGGGCGGCAAAAAATGTGGGCGTCATCCTGCGTGAATCCGCGCACCCGCGTCAACCCATGCAATTCGCCACTTTGTTCATAGCGGTACACCGTACCAAACTCAGCCAGCCGGATCGGAAGATCTTTGTACGAACGCGGGCGCGACTTGTAGATCTCGCAGTGATGCGGGCAGTTCATCGGCTTCAGCAAAAACTCCTCCCCTTCATCGGGAGTGGCTATCGGCTTGAAGGAGTCTTTCCCGTATTTCTCCCAGTGGCCGGAGGTTTCATACAAACTTTTGCTGCCAATATGCGGGGTTACCACGGGGTCATAGCCCGCTTTCACCTGGGCCCGGCGCATGAACTGCTCCAGCCGTTCGCGCAGGATGGTGCCCTTCGGCAACCACAGCGGCAGCCCCATGCCCACCTTCTCGGAGAACGTGAACAAATCAAGTTCCCTGCCCAGCTTGCGGTGGTCGCGTTTCTTCGCCTCCTCCAGCAGGTGCAGGTACTCGTCTAACTCCTTCTGCTTGGGAAACGTAATACCGTAGATGCGCGTCAGCATCTGGTTCTTTTCGTTGCCGCGCCAATAAGCGCCGGCCACGTTCAATAATTTTATCGCTTTGATAAAGCCGGTGTGCGGCAGGTGCGGCCCCCGGCACAGGTCGGTAAACTTCCCTTGCTCATAGAAGGTGATGGTGCCGTCCGCGAGGTCTTGCAGTAACTCTATTTTATAGGGATCGCCTTTTTGTGTAAAGTAGCCGATGGCTTCGGCCTTGGTTACATCCCGGCGAACAAAAACTTCATTAGCCTTCGCGAGTTCAGCCATTTTCAGCTCCACAGCCTTCAAATCTTCCTCGCCAAACGTTTTGCCGCCCAGGTCCACATCGTAATAGAAACCGTTCTCAATGGGCGGGCCGATGCCGAACTTCACGCCCGGATGCAACGCCTCGAGCGCCTCAGCCAGCAGGTGGGCAGACGAATGCCAGAACGCATACTTGCCCCCCGCATCGTTCCACGTCAGTATCTTCACCGGCGCATCGCTCACGATGGCTCGATTGAGATCGCATACCTCTCCGTTTACTTCTATCGCCAATGCTACACGCGCCAGCCCTTCGCTGATGGACTGCGCAATTTCAATGCCTTTGATACCAGACGGAAACTCACGAACGCTGCCATCGGGTAATGTAATCCTGATCCTACTCATGTTTTTATTTCGGTCAGCAAATATCGCATTTCGCGGAGAGCGAAAAACGACCTCCTCTCGATTTTATAATTGTAACTGTGCAGTAAACAGGATGCCAAATCGCCTCGCATCGGGGCGGTCCAGATAGGTCAGACGATGCACAAAGTCAACCCGCAAAAATCGAAAGATGTTTTCCACACCATAGCCAAGTTCGACATAGGGCACTGAATCGGTGAAATAGCCCGCCTGGAGCGCCTGCATACCGGAAGGGGTAAACTGAGCGATCAGATTGCGGTTTGAATTCCGCATGCCCCCAAAGATTAGGTTGCCGGTAGCCAACAGGCGCCAGTTCAGGCGCTTGAGCAGAGGCACCCGATTCAACAAAAATCCTTCCAGGTACTGACGGTATCGCAACGAAACATAATGGTCGCTGATAAACTCACCAAAATTCATCAGATTATACGTAATGGGCGAATACAGCGGAGACTGGTTGCCCAGATGCAGGGCCAGCAGCGGATACGCCACCGGGTTCAGTATATACTCCCCCGTAATAGACGCATATCCCACGCCCAGCGGCCCGGTTTTGATGCGCTTGTCGATGTTGAGACGAATTTTATCGTAATGAAAATCGCTGCCGAAAATCCCGCGGATTCCCCGGGTGTACCGGAAGGTGAAAATGGGCGATCGGTTGGTGCCTAGGCTGATGCGCTCGTTATCGTTGATCAGAAAGGTTTCATCGCGGGCATACCTTGTTTCGAACGTCACCTCGGCTGTCTGAAACTGATCGGCAATAGAGGAATTTGGCACCTCCGGATTCTGAACAAATCCGAAATTGTAAATCGGCTCGAACGTCCAGTACCGCACACCAACTTTTTGAGAAAAGCCGCGGAAAAACTCGCGCTGCCAGGCCATGCGGGTATCGTATGAATAGAACCCTCGCCTGAAAAAACCCCAGCGCGTAGCAGCCAGGAAAAGCGGGTTGTCAGAAAGGTTTTCATCATCTACGCCGAGGCGTTGCAGATCATAACGCATCCGTACTGTAAAGGTAGTCCAGTGCTGGCGGTCAAGTATCCTTCGAACACTTACATCGTATTTTACACGCGTATCCTCAAAGCCGTAGCCAACGTGGGCCGTCAGAACATACTTTCGGCTGAACTGATAGTTGGTTTTAAAGCCACCCTGAATGCGGAAGCCTTCAATATTGTTCCAGGCCAGACCACCCAGATAAGGACCGAGATCGAGTTTTCCTACTGTAACATAGCCATCCAGAACAGTTTTGAGGATATCGGTGTAGGTGCGGATGATCGGAATATTTTTCAATGTATCGATCATCTTATACACATTTACCTCCGTGGGCGTCAAAGGGTCGTGCCGCACGGTGTCCCAATAATGTTCCTCTTTAAACATGCGCGCATCTTCTTCGATCTGGATGGCGCGTTCGTAAAAACGAGGCTCTTTAGGCTGATTTACCGAGAAGTTGCGATTGCTAGTATAAA
>CANGUI010000353.1 GCA_947457025.1 Flammeovirgaceae bacterium
CAGGCACGGTGCGCGTATGGGCGTACCGCCTATTCGGGCCAAGACGAACGGCGCGGGTTGTTTTTCATGCTCACGAATATTCTGGGCGGGCCCGGACTCAGTTCGCGCCTTAACCTGGCGCTGCGCGAAAAAAATGGATTGGTGTATCAGGTAGGCGCCCAGTTTATTCCGTTTACGGATACGGGATTATTTGTGATTTCTTTCGGAACAGAACCCCAGCAGTTGGAGCGCAGCCTGAAACTGGTGCGCGAGGAACTCAATAAAATGATTGACCACCCGCTGGGAACACGGCAGTTGTCGGCAGCCAAAGAGCAACTCATCGGGCAAATTGCCATGGCAGAAGAGAGTAACATTTCTTTTATGATGATGATGGCCCGCAACCTGCTCGACCTCGGGCGCGTGGTTACCTTTGACGAAATTTTCGAGCGTGTACGCAGCGCGACACCTGCCGGTCTTCAGGAAATGGCGGAAGACATGTTCGATGAACGCGCATTTAGTTGCTTGCGCATGATCCCCGCCTGACAATGGATGGAATTGACCCCCGCTGGCAGGCCTATGCCGAACAGTTTTCTTCACCCGAGTCGGAGTTGTTGCACCGCATCCGGCGCGAAACCCATTTGCAGGTGCTGAAGCCGCGCATGCTTGCCGGCCATTTTCAGGGGCGTGTCCTGGCGATGATCAGCCACATGATCCGTCCTGCTCGGGTGTTGGAAATTGGCACGTATACTGGCTATTCCGCCCTCTGCCTCGCAGAAGGACTGCAGCCGGAAGGCAAACTCATCACGGTAGACGTTAACCCGGAACTGGAGGCGCGTGTGCGTGCCTATTTTCGAGAGTCGCCTTTTGCTCATCAACTGGATTTTCGCATGGGAGATGCCCGCACGGTCGTACCAACGCTCACGGACATGTTCGATCTGATCTATCTCGATGCGGATAAGGCCGCCTACAAGTGGTACTATGAAACTGTTTTTCCAAAACTCCGCGTGGGCGGATGTATACTGGTCGATAACGTGATGTGGAGCGGAAAGGTGGTAGACCAATCCGGAGACAAAGATACGCGCCTGATGAAGGAGTTCAACGAACACGTGGCGGCTGACCCGCGTGTAGCGCAGGTGCTGTTGCCGATCCGGGATGGGTTGTTCCTCATTCGCAAGTGCAAGGCATAAAGGTCGGCCATCTCGAGGTTTTCGCTATATTTGCAGACAATGAGAGTACGCTCGGCCGGGCTCATTCTTTCTATAGCTACTGGTGTTTTTGGCCAGACGCCCGAAGTGCCACACAAAATGGCTTTCGCCGGCATGTCGCTGACCATTCGCGATGACGCGCGGCGCGAGATTCAGGAAGACGTTAATGCGCTCACCCGCAACCCTCGCTATTTCGATTTGAAAGTCGATCGGGCCCGCCAGTATTTTCCGATTATCGAGCGGATTTTCCGTGAGGAGCGGGTACCTGATGAATTTAAATACCTGGCACTACAGGAAAGTGCCTTGATCGCTGATGCCATTTCCGTTTCCAATGCCGTAGGATACTGGCAGTTTAAGGACTTTACGGCTCGCGAGGTGGGCTTGCGTATCGATAATGCCGTAGATGAGCGTAAAAACATTGTGTCGTCTACGCGGGGTGCCGCGCGGTACCTGAAGCAAAATAATTTCGTGTTCAATAACTGGATCCTCGCCCTGCAGGCATACCAAATGGGTGCCGGTGGCGTGAAACGGGCCGTGGGCGATGAGTTTGACGGCGATCGCCACATGCACATTACGTCAGCTACCTATTGGTATGTTAAGAAATTCCTCGCCCACCTGGTTGCCTTTTCCCACGCGTTGCAAACCCCCGGATCTGTGCCTCCTCTGCGAGAAGTCGTGGTAAATTGCACGTGCGAGCTGGCCACCCTGGCGCGCGATCTCGCCGTGGATGTGCAGGTGCTGGCTGATCACAACAAATGGATTCTGGCATCGGTTCTTCCGGCCGATAAACCCTACACCCTCATTGTGCCTGAGGCGGCCACCGGACCGGCGCCTCTTGAGGTGACCCCGGCTGTGGAGCCCGTAGTGGCTAAGACGCCCCAGCCTCCTGTTACTGCTACACCTACACCGCTGGCCGAACCGCTTCGGGTCTACGGAGTGCCGGCAATCATGGCGCGCCAGGATGAAACACTTCCGCAGCTCGTGGCTAGATCTGGAATTGGCCTCAGCCAGTTTCTGGATTTTAATGACATTGAAATTGACCATCTACCCCATGCCGGTGTGCCATATTTTATGGACCGTAAGAATCACCAGGCGCCCGAGCCGCAGCATCCCCTTGCTGTAGGTGAAGACGTATGGCGGGTATCACAACAGTATGCGGTTCAGCTCCGGCGGCTGCGCAAGTTCAACCGCCTCAAACCAGACGAAGCAATGCAAGCTGGCGATGTGGTGTGGCTGAATGCGACCCGCCCTAAAATCGCCCGGGAAACTGCTCCTGACGAGGTGGCCGAACTTGACCCGGGCAGCTGGATCACCCTCCCGGAGGGGCCTGAAAATCAGCCGAATATCACCCGCGTTGGTGATCCGGCGCATGCCTTGCATGTCGTCCAAAAGTCCGAAACCTTATACAGCATTGCGCGCCAGTATGGTGTTACCGTTCAGGAACTGATGGACTGGAATGGCAAAAAGGATACGGCCCTTGCACCGGGCGAGCAGCTCAAAGTCCAAGGCCGGTAGCCTTTTTTTTTAACCAATTTGCCGATTTTCTTACGTCAAGGCTGCTTTTCATTGATTCCGATGAATATTGTGAGCGTAAATCAAATATAATTGCAGTTCTGAACAATACTAACTATGATTAGAGAGGCCTTGAAAACAGTGGACCTGGTTATGCTCGTGGATGACAATGAAACGGACAATTTCATCAGCAAACGCATCATCGAAATCACCAAATTCGCCCGGCGCGTAGAAGCGAAGGCGTCTGGTCAGAGCGCCCTTGAATACCTCCGGGAGCACCAAAATGATCCGGAGAACCTGCCTGAAATTATTTTTCTGGATATCAACATGCC
>CANGUI010000354.1 GCA_947457025.1 Flammeovirgaceae bacterium
AACGAATTCCACCCTTGGATGGGCCCAGTATAGTAGAATGAATTACCCGGTAGCCCTCGAATACCCGAAGCGTACCATCATCCATGGTGACAGGAAGCGTTACAATCACCTGTTTGGCAGGAACCTTTAGTACGTTGTATACTTCATCTTCGAGGCCGAGAATCTGAGATGCCGTATGAAAACGCGACATCATAGCTTCGAATGGATTTTCCTTGTCTACCAAAGGGGCGGGTTCTATATATGCCATAAAATGTAGTGATGTGGTTAGCTCAACATGTACGCCGGCAAAGATAGAGAAAACAAGCAGACGGGCGTTCGCTTGCCATGGATGTACACGCGATTATCGGGCGCTATATTTTTTTTGCCCTTGCCAATCGAATTCCATATAAATTCTTTTTTGGAGGGCTTTATTTTAATGCAGTTTTTAAGAAAACGACAGAAGATCTGGATCTGATTGGTACGAAAAAGCCCTGCTTCCGGTTAGATGAGTGTGTTTCTGCGGAGGGTGGCCATTTAATTTACAGTAGCATAGGTTTGCATTCCGATAGGCGGGATTATTGAGGCGGTCGTTTTCGCCGCACACCAGCCAGCCTCTTTGCGCGGCCTCCCTTCGGGAGCAATGCCGGCCCGATAGCCTATACAGAGAGCGCAGATCACGGCGTTTCTGCCTTTGCAGTAGGGGAAGGTCTCTCGCCTAGCAACAACGCCAGTGTACTGAGTGACGGAGTCCGGTCGGCAACGAGCTTGATAATTCCCAAAAAGGGGATGAACATGATCATGCCCGCCACGCCCCACAGCAAACCGCCTAAAACAATTACCACGATCGTCACCAGCGCGTTGATTTTCAGGCGCCCGCTGACAGCAAAAGGAAAGATGACATTCGCCTCCAGGTATTGCACAAAGGCAAATACCGCCACCACACCCAACGGGTACCAAACCGAGTTGTACGTAATCCAGGCCACCGACATTGGCAGAAGTGCACCAATCATAATGCCAACGTAGGGTATGAATGTAAGGATTGCAGCCACGAAACCAAACAGCAACGCATGGGGGATGCCCAGCAACAGCAAGCCTACGCTGTTCAAAATACCCACCAGCAAATATACCAGCCCCATACCTTTGATGAAATTGTAATACGATCGAATGCTGAGTTGAAGAATTTCCCGAATCTCGGCAGCACCCTGGTGCGGAAAGAAACGCACCATCACCTCAAACCAAAGCGTGCGGTAGTACAAAATCAACACAGCGTAGATCGGAATGAGTACGCCCAACACGGCAGAAAACGCAGAAGCAGATATTGTCTTTTGAAGCAGCGTCATCGCATCGCCCGCAGACTGACGGGCAAAGGTGCCGAGCCATTCGTTTTGTGTGGCGCGGCTGATGCGGAACTCCCGCGTCAGCCATTCGCTGGCCGACGAAATGACGGCTTGAATTTTTGTGTGAATCGCGGGCCACTCATGAAAAAACTGGGTCAGTTGGGAGATAAGCAGCGCCATCAAAACGGTCGTCAGTACAATCAGCACGCTCAGGCTCAGCAGAATGGCCGACATGCGGCCCACTTTTTTTCGCTCCAGCCACGTGCACACCGGGTACAGTACAAAGGCGATCAGTGTGGCCAGTGCCAGTGGCACCAGCAGCGGTCGTCCAAAATACAAGATGAGTGCCACCAGCACCGTATATTGCAGGTAGGTGAGCAGGCGATGGCCGGCGGCAGATGTTCTGTTCATCACTGTTGAAAGTTACTCATTCACCACGGCAAAGCAATACCTTACGCATGAATCTTGCAATTCTCCCGACGGGCGATGGCTCACATACCCTGTACGATGCCGTGTTGAATGAAACGTACCACTCGCGCCATGGCGCGCGCCACGAATCCGAGCACGTATACCTCCGGCACGGGCTGCAGTACGTGTTATCCGGCCGTCGGGCTGTGCGGGTGCTCGAGGTTGGCTTTGGCACAGGCTTGAACATCTGGCTCACCGCATGTGAAGCCATCGCCCATCCTTCTGTTTTCTTTCACGTGGAAACGATTGAGCCCGCACCACTTTCGTGGGAACTGGTCTGCCAGCTGAATCTTTTTGACCCGCCCGAACAGGGCCTGGCGGCACAACAGCTGCACGCGGCGCCGTGGAATGAAGCGGTACGGTTGCTCCCCAACTTTAGGCTGTGGAAACACTGCGCCCCGGTGATGGACGTACCATTTCCGGCTGCCTTCTTTGATGTAGTATATTTTGATGCCTTTGCTCCGGACAAGCAGCCGGCCATGTGGACACCTGCCGTACTTGCCCGGATGTTTGCGATCACCGCGCCCGGCGGTGTGTTGGTAACGTATTGTGCCAAAGGGCAGGTGAAGCGCGACCTGCGCGCCTGCGGCTTTGTGGTAGAGGCATTGCCGGGTCCGCCGGGGAAGCGGGAGATGGTGCGGGCGGTGAAGGTAGCGTAAGTGCTACGGTTGAGTTACTCCCATGTTTCGACTTTTGGAAATGGGACGCGCGTTAGCTTTGTCGCATTCACCGCTCTTGAGCCAGCTGGGAAAGGCCGCCTTTGAGCGCAAAGACAGGTTTTAAAAGTCCATTAACTCGGTAGGTTTAATTTTTAAGGTTCTTGAGATCACCATTAGGGTGCAAACGGTTGGATTTACTCTTCCAGTCTCAATTCAGGCAATTTGAGAAAGACTGATGCCCGACCTGTAAGCCAATTCATATTGCGAAAAATTTTGCTGTTTTCGCAGCAATTGAAGGTTTTTGCCGAACGCTAGCAAAACTTTTTCGTCCCGGAAATTCACCGGGTGAAGGCAATTGAAATATACCCGAAAGTGTTAAAGCTTATATGCTATAAATTGAAAATTTACTTCATAAGCTTAACTAACCCACATAGTTAAGAAAGCACAGAAATCAATTCCATAACCGAAATTTTTTAATCGGTTAGATAAATAGAGGTCGACCCAAAGCAACGAGTCATTTATAGAACGGCTACTCGCAGGTGTGCGGTACGCACTTCTTCCAATGTTAGTCCCAAT
>CANGUI010000355.1 GCA_947457025.1 Flammeovirgaceae bacterium
CAATGAGGTGATCGTAAAGGTGAATGCCTTTTATACTACCGCATGGCCTGAATACCGTATGCTGATGGAAAAAGTGGTGTTGTCGCCGTTTAAAAATTACGATCCGCTCAAACGTGATTGAGCAAACCGATGCAAAAACTCTGTTGGCACAAACGTCAACAGAGTTTTTTGTTTTTGGGAGGTTTGGCTATTTTTCGAGCAGTTCTCACCGAGAGGAGTTCATCACCACACCCGTAGCCGCTACACCATCATGATTCAGGTTTCCGGTTTGCAGTATCAATATCCGAATGCCACCGCGCTGTCGTTTCCGGATTTTGTTGTCGAAAAAGGCGAGCACCTGCTGCTGCTGGGTAACTCAGGTAGCGGCAAAACAACGTTACTGCATTTGCTGGGCGGCCTTCTCAAAGTAAAAGCTGGCAGCATACGGGTTGGCACTGCCGACCTCGCCACGCTCTCCGAGCCAGAAATGGATCGTTTTCGCGGCCGTCATTATGGATTTATTTTTCAGCGCAATCACCTTATCCAGGCGCTGTCGGTAAAGAACAATTTGCTCATGGCGCCATTTCTGGCCGGCTTGCCGCCGGATGAGCACCGTGCGGAACACGTTTTACACCAATTGAATTTGGGGGATAAGATCCATGCGCGGGTAAACCAACTGAGCCAGGGGCAGGCCCAACGGGTGGCCATCGCCCGCGCAATTCTCAACAAACCGGATGTGATCCTCGCGGATGAGCCCACGTCCGCACTCGATGATCAGAACTGCGAACGCGTTGCCGGTTTGTTGCTACAGATCGCTACAGAAAACAATGCCACGCTGATTGTGGCCACCCACGATCAACGCCTGAAATCGAAAATCCAAAATCGCATCCAGTTATGAATGTAGGGCAACTGGTGGGCAGCTACCTGCGGGCAAAACCACTCAACACCGTTCTCAATATTTTTCTACTGGCGCTGGGTATTGCGGTGATCACCGTATTGCTGCTATTCAATAAGCAACTCCAACAAAAAATTGAAGAAAATGTGAAAGGCATTGATCTGGTAGTGGGCGCGAAAGGAAGCCCGCTGCAATTGATTTTGTGTTCGATTTTTCACATTGATTTCCCCACCGGCAACATCAAGTTGCCTGAAGCGGAGCAGCTCGCCCGCCACCGGCTGATCAAGCGGGCGATTCCGCTGGCCCTTGGTGATAGTTACCGGGGGTACCGTATTGTGGGCACAGGCCGAGCCTATGCCGATCTCTACGGGGCGGAAGTAGAGCAGGGCACCTGGTGGAACCGTGACTTGGAGGTTGTAGCGGGCGCCAATGTTGCCCGTTACGGCAACCTGAAAGTGGGAGACAAAGTCGTAAGCCAGCATGGGCTGAGTGAGGAAGGCTCTCATCACGATGAGCACTCCCTGGTTTGCACAGGCGTTTTGAAAAAGACGGGCAGCGTATTGGACAACCTGCTGCTGACAAATGTGGCCACGGTGTGGGCTGTACATGAGGAACACGAAGAACATGAAACGCACGATGCAGTACCCGGGGATTCGATTGCCAATCCGTCAGCACTGGTGCCCGGCATAGAAGCCGGCGACAGTACCCGCGAAATCACTTCCCTGCTGATAGAGTTCCGCAATCCGATGGCCGCGATACAATTACCTCGCTACATCAATACGCAAACCAATATGCAGGCCGCCTCACCGGCTTTTGAAACTGCGCGCCTGTTTTCATTACTGGGTACGGGTGCAGATGTACTTACTGCTTTTGCTTATGTGATTATCTTCATCAGTGGGCTCAGTATATTTATCGCGCTCTACAACTCACTGAAAGAGCGCCGCTATGATCTTGCCATCATGCGTTCTATGGGTGCCTCACGCCCGCGGCTGTTCTTTACAATCGTGGCGGAGGGAGTTACGCTGACAAGCGTGGGCAGTATATTCGGGTTGCTGCTGGGTCATGGCGTGCTGTGGCTATTCACCGAAGCCGTAAAGGAGAGCAGTCAGACGGGTTTCACCGCTTTTGTTTTCTACCCCGAAGAGCTGTGGATGTTGGGTGCAAGTCTCGTGTTGGGATTTATTTGCTCGCTGATACCGGCTGTACAAGCCTACCGCACCGATATTCACAAAGTACTGGCCGGATAAAAGTTTTGTAGCTTTGATACAATTTCATGCCATGAAAAGAATCCTGTTCGGAGCCCTTGTGCTCATCTCCCTGCCGACCATCGCCCAGACCGCCGAAGGCTGGTCGCTGTTTGCCAAGACTAAGTTCGAAGCGAAGTACAACGAAAAAGCACGTGAGTATTTTTTGTATCCCAATTTTCCGGCCGACCTGAAAGCACTCGTAGGTAAAGAAGTGACGTTGGAAGGCTATCACTTGCCAATTGACGTGGAGGGCGATGCGTATATTATTCTCTCCAAGTACCCATTCAGCCAGTGCTTTTTTTGCGGCGGCGCCGGTCCTGAATCAATTTCAGAGGTGTACTTCAAAGAAAAGCAAGCCAAATTCGAGCCCGATCAATACATCCGCATCAAAGGAAAACTAAAGTTGAACGACGCGGATATTGAGCACGGTAATTTCATCATTCAGGAAGCCGTCCTCATCAAATAATGCGTTGGCTTGCCATACCGCTGGTATTCGCCACCCTGGCAGGCTTCACCCAGGACGACATCTCGAAAAAAGATTTTAAAGGTGATAATGAAGATAATGGCTTTGTTTTTGGTTATTTCCTGCGCTACTATTTGTGGTGGTCAAGATCGCAATCTATCAAATCCAAAAAAATATACCGTGAGATTAGTCGCCGGCGGTGGGCGTTCTATCTTCCATACTAATGTTCTCAAATCACAAACAAGGTACCCTACTCCTGAATATAGATTTGGATTTATTGTAAACAGCACACTAAATAATAAGGTTGAGTTTCAGGCGAGACCATTTTTTGGAATAAAAAAGAGAGGAGAAGTTCAGAACGTTTTAACTCCATTTAACTTCTTGGAAGAAAGTACAAAACGTGATTACGTGTTTTCTGAGGTTTC
>CANGUI010000356.1 GCA_947457025.1 Flammeovirgaceae bacterium
CCCACACGGCAGTTTGTGGGGGTGTTTAGTCTCGAATTGGCCCGGCAGTATGGGTATTTGTACCAGCAAACGGGGAAATCGTTTGCCATCGCACATGCCGTAGATGGATATGATGAAGTTTCCCTCACGGGAGGGGTGAAGCTGTTCAGCAACCGGGGCGAGTATTTGTGGGAGCCAGGAGATCTGGGGTTTCGTAAACTCCAGCCCAAGCAAATTGCCGGTGGCCAAACTGTAGAGAATTCCGCCCGCACGTTTTTGGATGTGTTAGAGGGGCGTGGTAGTGCAGCACAAAATGACGTGGTGATTGCTAACGCGAGCCTCGCACTTTGGGCAGCAGACCAGAGTCAGCCAGTTGAGGCTGCACGCCACCGATCGGAAGAAGCACTCCAGTCTGGCGGAGCGTTACGCTGTTTTCGGTTAATGTTGGAGGTAAATCAGGAATAACACGATGCCATGAATTATCTTGAGACGATCATTGCCCATAAGAAAGAAGAAGTTGCAGCGCGCAAAAATTTTCAGCCCTTTCGTCAACTGGAAGTGCAACCTCTTTTTACGCGTGCAACTTACTCGTTAACAAGCTCGGTTTTACATCCAGCCTCATCCGGGATCATCGCTGAATTCAAACGCCGGTCACCCTCAAAAGGCATCATCAATGCCGGGGCACAGGTGGCTACTGTTGTGGAGGGATATCTGCGGGCAGGTGCTGCTGCCCTTTCGGTGCTTACGGATGAAAAATTCTTTGGGGGAAGTAACGCTGATTTTTCAACGGCCCGCGCCTGCTCGTGCCCTATCTTACGCAAGGATTTTGTGGTAGACGAATACCAGATTGTGGAAGCCCGGTCGATTGGGGCAGATGCCATTCTGCTGATTGCCGCGGTGCTGAGCCCGGCTGAGGCCCGTACGCTTACGGCGTTGGCCCATTCACTTCACCTGGAGGTTTTACTGGAGATCCATGATGAGCAGGAGTGGACAAGGTTTGCGGAAGTCGGTGCGGATGTAGTGGGGGTAAATAACCGCAATCTCAAGACGTTCGAGGTGTCGCTCTCGGTGTCGCGGCAACTGGCTGAAATCCTGCCCCGGGAACTGGTGAAGGTCTCGGAGAGCGGCCTTGATCGGGTAGCCGCGATTCATGAGCTGCGAGCCTGCGGCTATCAGGGATTTCTGATGGGCGAAATTTTTATGAGGCAGCGCCATCCGGAAAATGCCGCCCGCGACTTTATTCAGGAACTTCGCAGGCGATGAGAGCGCTCGTAAAAATTTGTGGACTTCGCGACCCGGCCAATCTCCGGGCAGTTGCGGCATTAACTCCGGACTTTATCGGTCTGATTTTTTATGAGCATTCGCCCCGCTTTGTGGGGTCGGATTTGTCGCTTAGTGCCGATGTGGCCACCGGAAAGCGGGTCGGGGTATTCGTAAATGCCCCTTGGAAACAAATTGAAAAAATGCGGAATCTACACAACCTGAGTTGGATCCAGCTCCACGGAAATGAATCCGTGTCCGATGTGCGGGCAGGGCATACCTGCGGGTGGCAAATCATCAAGGCTTTTTCAGTTGATGCGAACTTCGATTTTGCTGAGACGGAGCGCTATGCGCCTTTTTGTCGCTATTTTTTATTCGATACGAAGGGCGGCCAACCCGGTGGCAACGGCTACGCATTCGACTGGCGGCTATTGAAAAATTACCGTGGCCGTGTGCCCTTTTTGCTAAGTGGCGGCCTCGGCGCTGAGTCAATTGGTGCCGTCCGGAATTTCAAACATGAGATGCTGGCAGGCTTTGACGTTAACAGCGGAGTGGAAGTGCTTCCCGGCATGAAATCAATTGAGAAAGTAAAATTTGTTATTCAGCAAATACACCACAGAATATGAAATACCAGGTAAATCAGAACGGGTACTATGGTGACTTTGGTGGAGCCTACATTCCTGAAATGCTCTACCCGAATGTGGAGGAGCTCCGGACCAAGTACCTTGACTTTCTTAGCGATCCCCAATTTCAGCAGGAGTTTCAGGCACTGCTGCGCACTTTTGTTGGACGACCCACACCGTTGTTTTTTGCCCGACGCCTTTCCGCCCGACACGGGGCCCGGATCTACCTTAAACGAGAGGATCTGTGTCACACAGGAGCACACAAAGTCAATAACACAGTAGGACAAATTTTGGTGGCCCGTCGGTTAGGCAAGAGCAAAATCATTGCGGAGACCGGAGCCGGCCAGCACGGCGTTGCCACAGCCACGGTATGCGCGCTGATGGGAATGGAATGCGTGGTCTACATGGGTGAATTGGATATGGAGCGGCAGCGTCCAAACGTGGAGCGCATGCGGTTGCTGGGTGCCTCTGTGGTGGCTGTACAAAGCGGAAACAAAACACTGAAGGATGCCACCAATGAGGCGATGCGGCACTGGATTAATCACCCCACCGACACGCACTACATTATTGGATCGGTTGTTGGGCCACATCCTTACCCAGATCTGGTGGCCCGTTTTCAGTCTGTGATCAGCACCGAGATCAAACATCAGCTTACAGCAGCCGAAGGCAATCCCTTTCCTGATTATGTTTTTGCGTGTGTCGGGGGCGGCAGTAACGCAGCTGGCGCCTTTTATCATTTTCTGGAAGACGAAAACGTGCAACTCATCGGTGTTGAGGCGGCTGGCAAAGGGCTAGAAAGCGGCGAATCCGCCGCCACTACTGTTCTCGGAAAGCCAGGTGTACTGCACGGCAGCAAGACGTTGCTCATGCAGACCGATGACGGACAGGTGGTGGAGCCGTACTCCATTTCTGCCGGACTTGATTACCCGGGTATCGGTCCGCTGCATGCCCATTTGTTTCAAACCGGACGAGTTCGCTTTGGAAGTGCGACAGACGAAGAAGCCATGCAAGCGGGTGTAGAAGTAAGCCGCCTGGAGGGGATCATACCGGCTATCGAAACCGCCCACGCCTTTGCCGCACTCGCCCGGATGGATTTTGTACACGACGATGTTGTGGTGGTAAACGTTTCCGGCAGGGGTGATAAAG
>CANGUI010000357.1 GCA_947457025.1 Flammeovirgaceae bacterium
AAATGAGTTCAGACAAATCAAAATCCCAAAAAACAAATACTGTGCATCTATCAAAAAATCAGCTACTTAGTTGTGACAAAGTAGAGTTAAATTGAAACTCCCTGGCCAGGAGATCGCTGGTCGGGGTTTTTCTAATAAAATACATGTTTTGGTGCTCAAACGGTATGCATTGTAGCTATTGGCAGAATTGATTGATTTCCCCACCCAAAACGCCATCGGCTTTGACGGTTTGTTGCTGAATGTTGGTGCTTGATGGTATTATGAGCGGCGGTCCGCCCGGGCGTCACTTTTGGAAACTGGCTTACGTACATGCTGCCACCGCGTGCCCTTCTTCTTTTTTTCTGGCTTTCCATGTCGTACAGCCTCTTCTGATGACGTGTTTTTTCGCGCTCGACGCAGAGCAAGCATGGGCGCTGATTGGGTATATGTTTGCTGCTGCCGTTATACTGAAGAATGCCCGCGAGCAGTGGAATCGCATCGGCAGTATTGGCTCCTGCCTGCTTGGCATTTACATCTTTAGCCTTTGGTCGTTCCCTGTGGAAAATAATTGGTTCCTGTTTTCGTACCTCAGCAAACTGCTGATCAGCTTTTCCATCAAGATCCACTCCGGCTAATTCTGCCTTTTTTATAGGTGTAAACATGTCGGCAAAGCTTCGCGGAAATTCCCAAATATCTGTACCTTGCTTTATGCAAAAACCGGTTCAGGAAATCAGGTATGTCATGCAGGCTATTGTGCCCAACTGCGAGGCTGCGGCCGAAGAATTTTGTAGTCACCTGCACCTGAGGGAGCTAAAGCCGGCCGAGTTTTTTGTACGCGAGGGGCAGGTGTGCCGCCACGTGGGGTTTCTTCAATCCGGTATGATCCGCCATTATTACTCCACCGCCAATGAAGAGGTAACCCGCTGGATGAGCCTCGAGGGCGAATTCGTTACCGCACTCAGCAGTTTCATTCAATCCAGTCCGAGCAATCATCACCTTCAGGCCATCAACAGGTGCACTTTATGGGTCATTGAGCGTGAAGTATGGCAGCAGCTCTATGCACGGCACGAGTCGCTGCGCGAGTTATGGGTACGCCTGCTGGAGTTGAATGTGATCGGCTTTGAGGATCGCCTGTACCAGCAGCTTTCCGCTGATGCCGAACAGCGCTACCTGTACTTTTTGAAAAATTATCCGAGGTTTCTGGAGAAAGTACCGCAGAAATATATCGCCTCCATGATCGGAATAAAAGCTGAAAGCCTCAGCCGGGTGCGCGCCAAACTCGGTAAACGCATTTCTTAACACAGGTCAAGTAGGTTTTCGTTTGCAGATCCGACCTTTGTAGCCAGGTAGCGTTCTGAAATACGAAATGCCGCCTGCACAAAATGGTCACGTCTTCGCACAATGCTGAAACCCCTACTACTATGGACAGACGAATGTTTCTCTTTCAGACGGGCACGATCATCACGGCCACCCTGCTGACGCAGTGTGGCGTCGCAGCCGATACAAAAAGCGGCGAATCGATGCGCAGGCCCCACCCGGATCAATTTCCTACGCCAGCCCTCAAGGCCATTGCGCTGGGCATTAATGCCCCCAATCCGCACAACACGCAGGCGTGGAAATTCCG
This sequence comes from Flammeovirgaceae bacterium, assembly GCA_947457025.1. GTDB lineage: Bacteria > Bacteroidota > Bacteroidia > Cytophagales > Cyclobacteriaceae > ELB16-189. The sequence continues at coordinate 1,604 of CANGUI010000357.1, forward strand.
CATCGTGTCAGACACAGAGCTGCTGATGTACGTGGACGAAACGCGCATCCTGCCGGCTACCGATCCGCCTACCCGCCAAATCCACATCGGCTGCGGTTGCTTTCTCAGCGTGATGACAGCCGGCATTTCACAATACGGCTATGCAGCAGCCTGCACGTTGTTACCGGAAGGGGAATATTCTCTGGCACAGACCGGCAAAGTGCCCGTAGCACACATCCGACTGACACCGCTGAGCGGGTCTGTCGATCCGCTGGCCCGGCAGATCTACACCCGCAGAACCAACCGGCTTGCCTACACTGATGCTGAGTTGCCCGCCTCAGCTTTCAACGCCATGGTGCAGCTGGCGAACCCACAGCACTGCAACATCAAACTCATCGCCGGTGCCCCACTGGCCGAGCACCTTGATGTTTTATACAACGGCATGGAAGTGGAAAGCGGGACATACGCCACCCACGAGGAGTCGCGCATTTGGTTTCGGGAGAATGACGAAAAAATTGCCCAACACCGCGATGGCATCAACCTGCCCGCAGGCGGTACCACCGGGTTACGCAAATTCGTAGCCGAGCGGTTGCTGAAAGGACTCCATGCGGACGATTGGCACAAGCCCGCCACCGTCAACCAACACCTCACCAGCTACGCCAAAAAAGTAAAAAGTGCACGGGCTGTGGTGCAATTCATCACTCCGGCCAATACGCAGGCAGACTGGATCAAAGCCGGTATGGACTACGCGCGCTTTCAACTCGCGGCCACGGCATCCGACTATTTCCTGCATCCCATGAGTCAGGTGTTACAGGAGTATCCGGAAATGAACACCCTGCGCGTACAGTATGAAAAGCTGAGCGGCATCACGGAAGATCATAAAATCCAGATGGTCGTGCGCATGGGTAAAGCCGATGAACCCTTCTACAGCTTCCGCAGAGAGGTACCCCAGTTGCTGCTCACATGAGCAGCGGGCAGCTGATGCTAAGAGTCAATTTAAAGTTGGTCAACCGGGTTTTGCGGATCTTCTTCTCGTTCGATCCTTCTTTGATCGCTACACGGAACATGCGGAATCTCATGCCGGTTAATTATCGACCGATGCTTCTACCCAAGACTTTTGCGTTTATCCGATCGAAAAAAATTTGAGACATCCAAAAAAATCGTTGCCACTGTTTAGATTTGCCAGTGTTCATACAGGATATGCTCCGCCTTGCGCTGATTGCCTTGTTCATTGGTTTGCTGATGTCTTGCAGCGACCGGAAAAAACCGGATCCGCAAGCGGTGGCCGCTTATCAGGCTGAAATTGACGCCTGGCATGCGAAGCGCGTTAAGGACGTGCTCGCACCCAACGGCTGGGTAAACCTGATAGGTTTGTTTTGGCTGCAGCCGGGGCTGAATACATTTGGCAGTGCTACCGACAA
>CANGUI010000358.1 GCA_947457025.1 Flammeovirgaceae bacterium
ATCGCAATACATAATCTTTGGTCATCGGCATTTTGGTTGACAGGTACTCCGTTTTCCATGTCCACGACTCCGCGGTCAGCGCTTTAACGGTAAACCGCACCGGCACACTGTCGCGCACATGACCGTGCTGGTAGATGTACATCATGCCGGCCCAACGGCCGATGCATTTTTCGGGGAATAAATCCTGGGCGATCCCCGTAAGGGAAAGTGCCATGCCCATGCCAAGTAATCCAATAGCTTTAACCATGGTGGAAAGGTAAAAAAGAACAATTAGATTTTTTTGCCGCGCCAGCGGCCCGACAGCATGTAGACCAGCGACATGCTGAACATACTGATCCAGTACACCCATTCGCTGCCCCAACCCCACACGATAGAAAGATTCAGATACTCGAGCACGACATACACATAGATGATGTAGATGACGAGGGTGATGATTTCAATGACCAGATTGACCACGGTGTTGCCCGTACCGGTTACGGCATTGAGCCACACGGTGCCCACGGCCATCATCCACAGCGCCATGGAAACGATTCGTAACACTGGCAGCGCGGCTTCAACAAACTGGGGGCCCTGCCCGTAGATGGCGAGATAGGATCCGGGATTGATGTTCAGCAGCATGATCATGATCGTGGAGAACCCCACGCTCACCCACATGATTTTCCGCACCAGCGGCAGCACCTCGGCTTCGCGCCCCTGCCCGATGATGTTGCTCACCATAGTGTTGGTAGTGGAGGCAAAGGCCCACGCGAAGATGCCCACCACGCCAAAGATGTTGCGCATCGTGTTCGAGATGGCCAGCGCCTGGCTGCCATGGTGCTCGATGAGCAGATAGAAATATTCCCATGTGGCGATGCTGAGGATGAACTGAGCCATCAGCGGGGCCGACCGCACCACGATCGTGCGCGCCATGTCCATGCGCCATTTGATGTTTTCAAAAAGGGAAAAATCGCGGTGAATACCGTTGATGTGGATGATGACGTAGATGACGACCAGCCCCACGCCTTCGGCCACAATGGAGGCGTAGGCCGCTCCGTTAAATCCCAGCGCAGGGAAACCCCAATGCCCGTAAATGAGGGCGTAGTCCAGCGCAATGTTGGTGAGGGCTTCCGCCAGTGTGCCCCAAATCAGCAGCCGGGTTTGGTTCGTGCCCACCAGCAGGGCGTTGCGCATCACATATAAATAAAGGAGTGGTAGGCCCCAGATTCGGATTCGCAGGAATGAAATCACTTCCTCCGCGATCAGGGGATCCCGAATCATGGAGTTGAGCAGGGGCGGAGCTGCGAAGGTGGTGATGGCAATGCCAAGAAAGGCAAAACCCAACGCCACCCAAATGCCATGGAAGAAAACTTCCCCGATTTCGTGATGGAGGTTTTGACCCGCCCTGCGGGCAATTAAGGCCTGCAGACCATTGTTAAGGCCGCTTCCGGCCACCGCAAAAATCAAATAGTACACGCCCGTGATGCCGGCACTGGCCAATTGCCGTTCACCCAGGCCGCCCAGAAAGATATTGTTGGTAATGAAGTTGATCTGCGGCACCAACATAGCCAGCGAAATAGGCAGCGCCATCGCCATTATCTGGCGGTAGGAAGTATCAAGACGGAGGTCGCGCGCAGCCATTGATGGACGGAAAGGCGCGCAAAAGTAAAAATACCTTGGTCATTAACAGATAAAATCTACCTTTCCCCTTTCCAAAAAGCAAACAACTATGAAGCAAGTCGTACTGGTACTGGTATTGATCATCTCCGCCACAGCCTTTGCGCAGGAGCGCACGTTGCCAGCTGAGTCAGCCGTAAGCTCAACCGCCTCGGTAACCATAAAAGGGAAAGTGGTGCCCTATAAAGTCACTTCGGGCACACAACCCGTGTGGGATAAAGACGGTAAAGTAATTGCCTCGCTCTTTTACACCTATTACGAACGCACCGATGTAGCCGACAAAAGCAAGCGCCCGTTTGTGATGTCGTTCAACGGGGGGCCCGGCTCGGCATCCGTGTGGATGCACGTGGCCTACACCGGCCCCAAGCAGTTGAATATTGACAGCGAGGGATATCCCGTGCAGCCCTATGGCGTGCGCGACAATCCGCACTCGATTCTGGATGTGGCCGACATCGTATTCATCGATCCGGTGAACACCGGCTTCTCGCGCATCCTCGACCCGAAAGCCGACCGCAATTTATTTTTTGGCGTGAATGCCGATGTAAAATACCTGGCCGACTGGCTGGATGTGTTTGTGTCGCGCAACGGGCGCTGGACTTCACCGAAATACCTCATTGGCGAAAGCTACGGCACCACGCGCGTATCCGGGCTGGCGCTCGAGCTGCAGAATGCACACTGGATGTACCTCAATGGCGTGATTCTGGTTTCACCTACCGAACTGGGCATTGAACAGGGCGTGAGCGTGAACGATGCCCTGCATGTGCCGTACTACACCGCGGCCGCCTGGTACCACAAAAAATTACCAGCCGATCTTCAGGCCAAAGACCTCGATCCCGTTTTGGCGGAGTCCGAGAAATTTGCGGTAGATGAATTGATTCCACAACTGGCGAAAGGTGGATTTATTGACGAAGGCAAACGCAGAGAAATGGCGACCAAGATTGCCCGGTATACCGGGTTGAGTGAGCGGGCGGTATTGGAAAACAACCTGGCGGTGCCCACTAACTTCTTCTGGAAAGAGCTGTTGCGGGCCGAAGGCTACACCGTGGGCCGGTTGGATTCGCGGTACAAAGGGCTCGACAAACGCACCGCGGGCGACCGCCCGGATTTCAACTCCGAACTGATTTCGTGGTTGCATTCGTTTACGCCTGCCATCAACTACTACCTGCGCGATGTGCTGAAATACAAAACCGATTTGCAGTACAACATGTTTGGCCCGGTGAACCCGTGGGACCGCAACAACGACAACACGGGCGACAACCTTCGCCAGGCCATGGCACAGAATCCGTTTTTGCATGTGATGGTGCAAAGCGGTTATTACGATGGAGCCACCACCTACTTCGATGCCAAG